>LFTM01000093.1 GCA_001513505.1 Clostridiales bacterium DTU092
CTATACTTTCCTTATTAATTATACCCTTTGTGCTCTCAAACAGGGGACAGTGTAAGCTTATCACATCCGACTCCTCAAGCAATTCATCAAAGCTTACAAATTTCATGGTATCACTTTCAAGGGCTTTGTTCACAGTCCGGGTATATGCCAATACCTTCATACCCATTGCCTGAGCAATTCTTGCCGTGGCCTGCCCTATCCTGCCGTACCCTATTATACCCATTGTCTTGCCCGCCAGTTCTATAAGTGGATACTTCCAGAAACAGAAATCCTTGCTATTGGTCCATTCACCGTTTTTTACCGCCTCACTATGCTCCCATACATGATGACATATCTCAAGAAGCAGCGCAAACACCATCTGGGCAACTGCTTCAGTGCTATAGGCCGGAACGTTGGCAACCGGTATTCCCTTTTCCTTCGCAGCCTCCACATCAACTATGTTATAACCTGTAGCCAGTACGCCCACCCATTTTATGTTGGGCGCTTTATCAAATGTTTCCCGGGTTAACGGTGTTTTGTTGGTATACACTATTTCAGCATCTCCTATTCTCTCCAATATCTTGTCTTCAGGAGTACGGTCATATACCGTAAGCTCACCAATCTTTTCCAACTCCTCCCAGGACAGATCGCCGGGATTCAATGCATAACCATCAAGTACAACTATCTTCATCTTTTGATACCTCCATTCTGTGTTTCCCATACATTCATTATCCCTGTTTACTCCCGCTGTTCCAATAATTAATAGTAATGACATGTTTTATTTAATGCTTTGCATAGTGTATACAACCATTATAGAATGAAAAACTTTGTAAATCAACAAAAGAGCACTGTAAATCCCGAAAGATGCAATAATCTTTTTTCGTAAAAAATATCCTTCTATGGATTTTATTGTTCTACCATAGAAGGATAAGACCATTTAAAAATTCACACACTCCATACCGTACAAATAAATGAAATTAAGCTTATTAGCCGGTTTTTTAAATTATTATTCGGTCACCCGCAGCCAAGCATGCATCAAGTCCCAGCCTGCTCCGCTCACCTTAAACATTAAAATGCCCTTCCAATAACAACATTTTTATAATGACAGTGACTGCCTTCAAACACAGACATACCAACTTGTCCCGTCAGATAGGGTGAATCCTTGTCGGTGAAAGCAATAAGCTGTTCTCCATTACCAAATACCCTGATCTCAGGACCTTTGACTTCCACTTTAAGAGTGTACTCATTTCCATGGCACCATACAAAACCCTCTTCAGCCAAAACCCGGTATCCATTATCGTTCTTATATAGAACAAGCTTATTGCCGGGGGCCAACCCTGCTGCATAGGAACGGATCGCTCCCTGCACCCGGAAATTAATCCTGTGGAAGTCCCCTATTTTAGGAATTAACGTGACCTCATAGGTATAATCCTTCCAGTCATGAGCTCCGGTATAAGCTTCACCGAAATCACAGCAACTGCCGCTTAACTCATCCTCCTCGAGCTTCCATATTCCTTTTAGATATGAAAACTGGCTGACCTCCTGATGAAGTCCGTTCCACACCTCCATTCTTTCCTTGGCAAAATCAATAGTATATTCAGGTGAACCGGAAAAATCAAAATCATCCAGATAGACTACCAATGTGGAATTCCATCCGCCCTTTGGGATCAGCTTAACCCCTGCCTCTTCCAGACAAACTCCCTCCATTGCTGGAATATCAAAGCTTAATTCGCTCCATTCACCGGGGACCAGCTCTGATTTAGTCCCCTCCACATATCGCCCGGAATTGCCGTCTTTCACATACAAACATGCCAGAATCCCGAATCCGGTATCTTCAGGAACCATAACACATCCCTTAAGCGTCTGACCGGGGTAAAGGATAGGTGAGAAACTGGGATCGTACCTGCTGTCGTGAAAATCCCCGGGTCTATAATAGGTTTTATGGAATACGCGGAGTTCATTGCCGCCCATCAATGGTTTTGCAACAACCTTTAAGGCACCCTTTCCACTATGGGCTGCCTCCGCGGTATGCTGCAAATCATATTCCAAAACTCCATCAATATCCGAATCAACACGGAAGGCATGGGTGGAACCGGGAAATTCAAAATGGAATCTGGCTGCCCTTCCCTCCAGAATATCCTGCCACCCGTCAGGATATTCCTCTCCTGCAATCTTGTATGCTAATTTGGCAATATAGGCTGCAACACCAGGAAGTTCCATGATATTTAAGCTGCCTACAACGCTGGAACATGCTAAAAAGTCATTGATAGGTTTTCTCCATTTGTCGCAGTCTATTCCATCCAAACCGTTCAGTACCCCCACGATCGTTCCAACGTTTCCTACATTACAATCGGTATCCCAGCCGCACATATTACAAATATTTATAGCTCTGGAAAAATCGCCTTTACTATACAGCAGGGAAAGAACTATAACAGCTGAATTGGGAATAATATGACATACTCCCGGGTAACGATCATAACCGTAATTTGCCTTTACAAACTTGAAGCAATCCCTCCAGTTATCAGGGTGCTTTTTATAAAAGGCTATAACATCCCGGGTCATCCGGGCATATTCACAATCCTGGGGAATAACGGATAATCCTGTTTCGATAATTTTCTCAATATCCTGTTCTGTAAATGCAGCACTAATACAGGCTGCAATAAACATTCCGCCATAGACTCCATTTCCTCCATGGGTCACACTGGCTGCCTTCTCTGCATATTTGGCTGCCAGTTCAGGGTTGCCGGGCACTACCAAACCCCAGGAGTCAATAAATATCTGTCCCCCGATTTGTTCAGCCACCGCTTCACCGTTTTGTTCAATGGATCCGGATCTCGGTGCCATTATACCGTTACGAAGGTTTAAATACGCGGTATGCTCAGTACTCTTTCCATAGCCGCCCCACCAGAAGAAACCGTGTTCATATGGAGCATAGTTCAATAATGTAAGTCCTATTTGCTCTGCAGTTATGTCCGAAGTATATGTATAATCCTCCAAAGCCCTGATAAAAAACACAGGTCCGTTGGTATCATCATCAGCTGCAAAATCACGATAATCCACCAGATATCCATCAATTTCTCCGAATACTTTTTTTATTCTTTCATAACTCCATCCTTCAATAGGAGCGCCGAGCCGGACACCTATTGTTTTGCCCAGCAAACCTGCATAAAGCTTTTCCATATAATTTTCAGGTATTCTTCCCATTTTTCATACACCTCTCCTTATTTTACAATAACAACATTACTTACGATTTTTACCTGTTTATTAGATATATTCCATATCCATAAGGTGGTAAGGAAAGCAGAAGGATGTTTTCTTTTGCTTCTTCATATTTTACGTCTCCACCATCTGTAAAAGCAAATCGGATTTTATTTTCATTTTCAAAGAAAACGGTCATCAAGCTGCGGTGAATGAACCATAGCTCAGCTTAATATTACTAGATATCTATGCACATGACATAATTAGATGGTTACACTAAGTGCTCTTTTAAAAAATTAATCACTTGAACAAATGCGGCTTGGACATTAACATCATCCATGTCATAGTCAAAAGCATGTCCCTTACCTTTTAGAGTGATCAACTTATTATTAACACCTAATTTTGTAAGCGCCTGTGCCATGATAACGGATTGGGCATGGGGTACATCAGTATCCTCGTCCCCATGTATAAGCAGTGTCGGCGGGTAATCCTCCCTCGCACAATAAGCAGGACAAAACTGAATCAACTTATCTCTATCTGCGATAATATCATATCCGCTTACTTCACTCGTCCAAATACCATTCTGTCTACAATATAAATAGTACTTGAACCGGTCTCTGTTACCCTCTGATATAATCTTATCTCCTATACAGCTATATGCTTCCTCCCGAGACACTATCGGTTGCTGACAGTAAAATTTACTCGGCTTACAGTACCAATCCCCAATAATATCCCCATATCCGTAAAATGACACAATAGCCTTAGGTTTGCTTTTAAGCGTCCCGGTCATTAAGCTCAAGTAACCTCCGGCTGAACATCCCACTACAGCTAACTTATCAGAATTAAAACCATATTTGGATTTGCCCTCGGAACATACCCATAATAGTGCATCCCGAACATCTTCTACAATCAAATTTAAAGGAGTTTCAGGGGCAAGCCTATAATCAATGGACACAATGGAGAATCCGGCTTTTCTATATATTTCTATCTGCCTAGGGTTGATATTCTCCCTTGACCCCCAGATTAATGCACCTCCATGAATATAGATTATAACAGGCGCTTCCCGTACATCATTAAAATAGACATCTGCTTTTATCAAACAGTCTGTTGTTTCTTTATATATATGTGTTTCTTTATTGATTTTCATTTTTGCCGCCCCCAAATACCCTTAATAGATTTGATTTAAATATCCACAATCTGCGTGCATGCTTATATGCTAATATCGCTTATATATCAATCTATATATCTACTCCTCAAATTTTAAAACCACCTGTAAACATTTCTCTACTCTCTTATCCAGCATATCATATGCCTTTGCACCTTCTTTAAATGGAATAACGTGAGTTATAAGGCTTTCCAAATCAAGTCTGCCGCTCTTTGCCAGAGCCATCACTGTCTTTTCCATCCGCAGCCTACTCCAACGATAGCTTATTGCCGGATTGACAGCTTCGATTTGTGAGCATACAATATTTATTCGATTGTGGTGAAACTCTTCTCCTAAATAGAGATGGTTTGCAGCACCCTGGAGAAAACCCGAGCATACCACTCTTCCGTTGTATGTAGTTGATCTTATTGCCTGATGAAGGGCCTGATCAGAACCGGAAATCTCTATGCATATGTCTGCCCCCTTGTTATCCGTTAAAGCTTTTATTTCTTTAGCAACGTCACATTTCCCGGAATTTAAAATCACATCGGCGCCGAACTTTTTTGAGAATTCCAGTCTGTAATCATCCAGATCCACAGCTATTACTCTGGCCCCGTTCAATCTGGCCATCTGAGTTACTATATGCCCCGGAACCCCTTGCCCAAAAACTGCTACCGTTTCTCCTATATGGATGTCGGCATCAAGTATTGCATTAAGGGCAATAGCCCCCATTTGAGAATATATACCTACTATGGGATTCAATCCTGGCGGAAGTTTATGATTTATTGCAAATTCTTCACTGACTATATTCGTTGTTCTGTGTCCCCAGGTTCCGTATATGATATCCCCTTTCTCTACATTCTTAACATTACTTCCTACTTCTACTACAACCCCGACTTCCTCATAAGCCCATGCACCCTTTACCGGATATATGGAATGATTATTATCCTGCGTTTGCTCAAATATTCTCAGCTTAGCATTCCATTTCTTTTTATCATACGGGTTTGTTCCCCGGTAAACAGTAAGCTGTGTGCCTGCGCTTATTCCTGAATAAAGTGTTTTTAATCTTACCTCGTTTTCCTTAAGTTCTCGTTCCTGGTATTCCTCAAAACTTATTTGCCGTGGTTTTTCAATTACCAAAACCTTTCCCACAATACATACCTCCCCGTTATGTTCTTTATTACATCTCATTGATTCTTATAATGTCACTACAATAAATAAGAACAACCAACCATAA
>LFTM01000293.1 GCA_001513505.1 Clostridiales bacterium DTU092
GGTTTTGGAGACCGCCACTCTACCAATTGAGCTACTCCCCTTTGCCATTCTCAAGACATTTTATATTATATGATATTTCTTGTAACAAGTCAATATCATTGAATGGGAAATCGCAAATTAATCTCAGATGATTGTCTTTTAACCGGTTATTGTTTATGCTATAATGTAAATAACAGCCAAATAACATGACGAGGAGGGAAACCGTTGAGCAAATCCAAAGGCAATACAAACTGCCGTTTGGGATTCATAGGGGCAGGGAATATGGCTAATGCTTTTATCAGAGGTATTCTGTCCCAGGGCATAATACAGCCCGAAAACATATACGTATATGATATTGATACGGACAAGCTAAATAAACTGTGCAACCAGTTAGGTATACAAAAAGCCAAAGATAACTGCCACTTAGTATCTGGTTCGGATATTGTAATTTTGGCTGTCAAACCCAACATATATTCAATGGTACTTGAAGATATAAAGGATGTTTTATCTCAGGATAAAATATTGTTGTCTATAGCGGCAGGTATTACCGTTGATTATATAAAGGAAAGAATTGACAATAAATGTAAAGTGATAAGGACTATGCCAAATGCTCCTGCGCTTGTAGGTGCAGGTGTCATTGCACTGTCAACATACCACGATCTTACCTATGATGAGCTAGAGAATATCAAGGTTATACTATCTTCATTGGGTACGGTTTTGGAAGTGCCTGAGCAGCTTATGAATGCCGTTACTGCGTTAAGCGGAAGCGGTCCTGCATACGTTTCTATGTTTATTGAAGCAATGGCGGATGGGGGAGTGCTGGCCGGATTACCGAGACATCAGGCATACCTTATGGCTGCCCAAACGGTTTTAGGAACCGCACAATTGCTGCTGGAATGGGGGCAGCATCCTGGAGAGCTTAAGGATGCGGTATGTACACCGGCAGGAACAACTATAGAAGCTGTGCGTGAATTGGAAATTAATGGATTTAGAGGGGCCGTAATAGAGGCAGTCAATAAAAGTGCTAAAAAGGCAGAAATTCTTGAAAAGGCGGTAATGGATTGATGAAAGAAGTAGATATATATACCGATGGTGCTTGCAGCGGAAATCCAGGTCCAGGTGGATGGGCAGCAATTTTGTCATATAAAGGGATTGAGAAAGAAATTTATGGCTACGAGGAGCTGACCACAAATAACCGGATGGAGTTAATGGCGCCAATAAAAGCGCTGGAGATGCTGAAGGAACCCTGTAATGTAAATATATATACCGACAGTACATATTTGTTTAATGCATTTGAAAAGGACTGGATAAGCAATTGGCAAAAACGCAAATGGAAAACTGCTGATAAAAAGCCTGTAGCAAATCAGGATTTATGGCAGAGACTAATCGATTTAAGCTCAATTCATAAAATAAAATGGTTTAAGGTTAAAGGTCATAGTGACAACGAAAAAAATAACCGGTGTGATAAACTGGCCAGACAAGCCATAAAAGAAGGAAATAAGCAGCAAAAGCCCAAAGGGGAAAGCTAGTGTCCGGAATATAACTATGCGCAAAATAAAAGTTTTACGAAGTGTTATATAAAGAATTTACGTAAAGGGGGTTACCTGCCATGTTGGACCAGAATTCATATGATACCCATAAAAACCGGGAAAATATTCTTAAGCTAAGAATTGTATTGCGGGAGCTGCCACCCTTTTGCAGGGATTTTTTCCGGGCTATAGAACCCAATACATCTATATTGACCCGTATTAATTATGCTTATGATTTAAGATTGTTCTTTGAATTCTTAACAAATGAAGTAACCGAATTTACACATATACAACCGTTCTCAAAGTTTACTCTTGAGGATTTAAACCTTGTTCAGGCAGTACATATTGAGATGTTTCTGGAGTATTTAACCTATTACAGCCGCCCTTCTACCCCGGAGATTGAGCATCAGAACAGTGAATCCGGCAAGGCGCGTAAACTGTCAACACTGCGTTCCTTTCTTGCCTACTACTTTAAGAATGAAAAGATTGATAGAAATGTTGCCTCCCTGGTGGATCACCCGAAAATTCACGAAAAGCCCGTTATAAGGCTTGAACCTGATGAAGTTGCACGATTGCTTGATTTGGTTGAATCCGGCCAGGGATTGACCGAAAGACAAAAACATTATCATAAATATACCAAACAGCGGGATGTAACCATATTAACCCTCTTTTTGGGAACCGGAATACGTATCAGCGAATGTGTCGGCCTGAATATATCGGATTTGGATTTTTCTGTCAATGGTTTTAGGATTACACGAAAAGGTGGCAATCAGGTAATACTGTATTTTGGTGACGAAGTGAGGAAAGCGTTACTTGATTACCTTGAGGAAAGGGAAAAAATAGAAGCCCTTCCCGGACATGAAGATGCCCTGTTCCTTTCCATGCAGCGGAAAAGAATCAGCAATCGGGCTGTACAGAATCTGGTTAAAAAATATAGTAAAATAGTGACACCTTTAAAGAATATTTCACCTCATAAGCTGAGAAGCACCTACGGTACAGCTCTCTATCAGGAAACCGGAGACATATACCTGGTTGCAGATGTTTTGGGGCACAAAGACGTTAATACCACAAGAAAACATTATGCAGCAATCAGCGATGAAAAAAGGCGCATGGCTGCAAGAGTGGTAAAATTAAGAGAAGATTAGCACAATAATCTTCTAATATACAGGTATATATAATCTCTGGCCTTCGTTTATGTTGCTGTGCTCCAGATTATTGGCTTCCCTTATTTCTATTATGTATTGGCGTATATCGGTATTATCCGGCAAAGTGCGCTTAGCAATGCCCCAAAGGGTATCTCCTTTTTGTACATCTACTATTTCCCAGGTTATATTGTTGGCGGCGTTGCCATCATTTAATAATGATGCAATAAATGATATGCAAAGTATGGCTATAACAGCTAAAAATATGGAAAACCTTGTCCTGGATCGTATAACGATCCTTTTTTTGTTTATCGGATTGTGTTTCATACTTTATCAGCACAGGACTCTCATAATCTTTAATGTGTGAGAGATATGTGCTGTTTCCCCCTTTCCCACATTAATATCATTCTCGGGCTCTTTTCTCAAATATAGAACTTATGTTCGTGTGGTGATCATATTATAACCGAACAAAAGTTCGCAGTCAAGAGAAAAAATGAAAAATATCGAACATGTGTTTGATTTTAATTAATAAGTATGCTATAATTTTCGTATAAACGGGATACTTGCGCCGTTATTTAGAATAAATTGAGAAAGGGGTTGGCCATTAAATGCACCGGCCCATAACCGAAAAACAGAAAAAAGTACTGGAGTTTATAAAA
Organism: Clostridiales bacterium DTU092; assembly: GCA_001513505.1. Classification (GTDB taxonomy): domain Bacteria; phylum Bacillota; class Clostridia; order Caldicoprobacterales; family Caldicoprobacteraceae; genus DTU074. Next base: position 3,310 of record LFTM01000293.1, read on the forward strand.
AAAGAGTTAAAGGCTAAAGGATATCCGCCTTCGGTACGTGAAATATGCAATGGAGTTGGCATAAAATCCACTTCTACCGCGCATGCTTATTTAGAACGTCTGGAAAAGAACGGATATATACGCAGAGACCCTACAAAACCCAGAGCCATCGAGATCCTGGACGATACCACATACCTCTCAAAAAAGGAAATCGTAAATATACCCGTAGTTGGCCAGGTAACTGCCGGGAAACCGATACTTGCCGTTGAAAATATTGAAGACACTTTCCCGCTGCCGGCCCATTTACTGCCGAATGGCGATGTTTTTATGCTTTCTGTTAAAGGAGACAGCATGATAGAAGCAGGTATATTCGATGGGGATTATGTCATTGTTAAGCAGCAGTCATATGCCGATAACGGTGATATAGTGGTTGCGCTGATAGATGATGAAGCGACGGTTAAAGCCTTTTATAAGGAAAAAGACCATATAAGGCTCCAGCCGCGGAATCCCTATATGGCCCCTATTATAGTTGATAATGTAATTATTCTCGGTAAAGT
>LFTM01000231.1 GCA_001513505.1 Clostridiales bacterium DTU092
TCGTTGTTCTGCATAAATGTTTCCGGATCCATTAATCCATCCCGCCATAAACCGTTCAACCACTTTGCCCAGGTCTTACTGAATTCAGCGGTCATAATGGTTTTTGCCTCCAGGGTTTCCTGGTCAACGTAAGCAGGACCATCATTCGGATATCCGGCTAAAAATCTAGCTCCTCCATACTGAAGTGCTGATGCTCTCCATGCATCGGTGGGAAGTATAAATCCAATGGTAGGTTGACCGTTATAGGTTGGGTTTTTCTGTACATAATTCTTCAGGATCTCGGTATATTGAGATAAAGTCTTAACCACCGGCCATCCGGCATCTCTAAGTACATCGACAGCCAGATAGAAACCTGCTCCCGGGTATAATCTGCTCTCGCCAGCCCGGGTACCGCTAACATAATAGGTGGTACCGTGTTGCATCTTCAAAAGCTCTAACTCTGCAGGCCGGTAAATTTTCTTTATATTCTGTCCATATTTCTCAATGTAATCATCCAGCGGGATAAAAGCTCCTGCTGCGATAAATTCGCCTGTTGCTTCCCCGGGATTAATTAAATCCGGATAATCCCCTGAAGCTATCATAACACCGGCTTTCTGCCTNNACTAGTTGAAAAAGGCTGTAAACTCTTTTATCTCTTCTGGCTTTTCCTCTTCAGCAGGTTCAGGCTCTTCCTCGGGTTTATCTTTGCCATCGGTGGTCGTTTTGGGACTTTCAGCTGCCGGCTGCTCGGCCTTTTTCCCGCACCCGGTTATTAGAGCAACCACTAACAGAAAGACCAGCAACACGCTAATAACCTTTTTGTTCATACCTGCCTTTCTCCCCTTTCAAATTTTTAATAAAGCAACACCTGGTTAACAGTCACATTAATACTTATTACGCTCAAAGCCCATTTATTCCAGACCTGACATTGATATGTGTACATGTCAATTAAAGTATTAAAAACACAAAGGCTAAGATAGCATAAAACCGCCCATCCCTCACGGATAAGCGGTTTTATGTCACAAAAAAACACCGTAACCTTATATCAAGATTACGGTGCTTACATGGTGGAGTTAAGGGGATTCGAACCCCTGACCTCTTGACTGCCAGTCAAGCGCTCTCCCAACTGAGCTATAACCCCGCGAACTCAGCAAGTCATATTATAACCTAAACAAAGTGATTTGTAAAGTACTATTTTAACCCTTACCTAACCCGGCTCTAGAGAAGTCAAACATATGTGACTCAACTGTTTCCAAACATTGATTACAAGTTAAAATAAAAGATCCCCGCCTTGATTACAAGACCGGGATCTGTTTCACCGATAAACTATTAGTAAGCCTTGGCAAAGTACACCATGTGTTTTGCAGGTTTTCCGCAGTATACGCAATTGTCTGCCAGGTGTTCCTGTTCAAAGGGGATGCAACGTGAGGTAGCCCCGGTTTCGGCCTTTATATTATCCTCACATTCCCTTGCCCCACACCACATAGCTTTTACAAATCCTTCTTTCTCTTTCATTATCTCCTTGAACTCATCAAAATCACGAGCAACACTTGTATAGTTTTCACGCATTTTCAAAGCCTTTTGATACACACCGTCATGTACTTCAACCAATAGATCCTGAATAGCCTGTATCATGTTATCCATGGGAACAAATTTTTTCTCAAAGTTGTCCCGGCGTACCAGTACCACCTGGTTGTTTTCAATATCTCTGGGTCCTATTTCAAGGCGCAGCGGCACTCCTTTAAGTTCCCATTCGTTAAACTTCCAACCCGGACTTTGGGTATCTCTGTCATCCAATTCAACCCGTATACCGGCAGCGGCAATTTTCTGGTAAACCTCCCTGGCTTTATCAACAACCCCTTCCTTATGGATAGCAATGGGTACTATAATCACCTGTATGGGTGCAACTTTCGGCGGCAGAACCAGACCTCGCTCATCACCATGAACCATTATAATAGCTCCAATCAACCGGGTAGATACGCCCCATGATGTCTGCCACCCATATTTTAACTGTCCATCTCTGTCCAGGAACTGGATGTCAAACACCTTGGAGAAATGCTGGCCTAAATTATGTGATGTACCGGCCTGAAGAGCTTTGCCGTCCTGCATCATAGCCTCCATTGTATAGGTTTTTAGGGCACCGGCGAATTTTTCTTTCTCGGTTTTCTGCCCTGTTACCACAGGAATTGCAAGAACGTTCTCAGCAAACTCCTTATACACACCCAGCATCTTCAATGTCTCTTCCTGAGCCTCTTCTTCGGTAGCATGGACAGTATGCCCCTCCTGCCAGAGGAATTCAGAGGTCCTTAAGAAAGGCCTGGTTGATTTCTCCCAACGCACTACATTGCACCATTGATTATACAGCACCGGCAAATCTCTATATGATTGAATCCATTTTGCATACATTGCACATATAATGGTCTCCGAAGTAGGTCTTACTACCAAAGGTTCTGCAAGTTCCTCACTACCACCACGGGTAACCCAGGCAACTTCGGGCGCAAACCCTTCAACATGCTCTGCTTCCTTACGCAGCAGGGTTTCCGGTATAAACAATGGGAAATAGGCATTTTTGTGCCCCGTTGCCTTAAACCGGGTATCCAATTCCCTCTGTATATTTTCCCATATACCATATCCGTAAGGCTTTATAACCATACAACCCTTTACGGGAGCATAGTCCACCAGATCTGTTTTTAATATGACATCGGTATACCACTGAGAAAAATCTTCTTCCCTGGGGGTAATATGAGTAACAAATTCCTGTTGTCTATTTTCCATAACCAAAGCTCCTTTCAAAAAACCCCATACTCTTTTTCTATCTTCTAGCTATTTTAGCACCAACAGTCTATATTTGCAATATCCCAGCCATATTAACGTATAAAATCAATGATTGCGGTCCATAAGTCCTTTTACCAGATCCTCCAGGGCTGTTCTTGCAGGATTTGGCGGAAGCGTCTTAATACAGGTAATGGCACGCTTTAAATATCTTGATGCCAATCTTCTGCTGTAATCAATGCCTCCGCTTAAATGCACCAGCTCAACAATTCTATCTACATCAGCCGGTTCATAACCCTGTTTGTCCAACAGAATTGCAGTTTCATCTCTGAAATCAGGCGAATTCAAGGTGTAGATTAAGGGCAGGGTATATACTCCCTGAACAAAATCTCTGCCCACCGGTTTACCGGTCTTTGCCGGGTCACCCGTAAAATCCAGCAAGTCATCAGTTATCTGAAAAGCCATACCAAAATTGAAGCCAAACTTTCCTAAAGAACGGATCGCATCGCGGGAACATCCGCTTTCATGGGCTCCTATAAAGCAGCTTAATGCAAAAAGCAGTGCTGTTTTACGGCCAATCCTTTTTAAATATTGCCGGACAGTAACATTTTTATCATATCTGTACTGATACTGCTCAACCTCTCCTTCACAGATGGCTTTAATCACTCTGGACAGTCTTTGCAGGTTCTCAAAAGCAGTACTGCTGGTAAGCAGCAGAAAAGCCTTTGTAAACAGAAAATCCCCGGTAAACACCGCTATATCCTTCCCCCAGCGTGTCTGTACGGTTGGCATTCCTCTCCTTGTTTTTGCCTCATCAATGATGTCATCGTGAACCAGTGTGGCAGTATGAAGAATCTCTATAGCAGCTGCCATGGGAATAAGCTTTTTCGCCTGATACTTCCCGAATTTTCCCGACAGCAGTACCAAAGCAGGACGCAGCCGTTTACCTCCGGCTTCAACCAGTTCCTTTAAGGCAGATTCAAGTATTTTTTGCTTTGATACCAGATTGGACCTGATATACTGCTCAACCCTGGCTATATCTTCTCCAATGATATCACCATAGCTTCCATTTACTTGCTTCTTATCGTCCCTCATGAACAATTGATTATCCCCTTTCACATGCAAACCATCTGTGCTGCAGGTATTTTATCATGTACCTGGAAGCCAAACCAACGAAAAAACCTGTACCCAGAGCCGTAACCGTCAGAAGAGGCAGATAGGAAAACAGTATTCCTACACTGCCAAACATCCATGATGCCATCAAAAGCTGTCCGATATTATGAAATATAGCACCGGCAGTACTAATGCCCATTATGCTGAAATACGGACGGTATTTATAGTACAAGCCCCCCATTACCAGACAGCTCAGAATCCCTCCGGCAAGACTATATAAAATGGCAGTAACGCTGCCGCCAAGCAGCGAACCTAATACTGAACGGATACTAACAACAATTATGGCCTCTTTAAATCCATAAATCGCCAGTGTAACCAGAGTCATTATGTTTGCCAGTCCCAGTTTCATACCGGGGGCCAGCACAGGCATAAAGCCCTCCAGCAAATGCAAGACCAAAGCCTGAGAAATGATCAGTCCAAGTATAACCATATCCCTAACTCTACCCATATCTTCTATCTCCCTAATGTGCAATGTCATCAATATCAGACTGTCTCTCATCAACACCGGTTATCGTGACAGTGACCTTATGGGGTAAACACACTATAGCCTGTCCGGGCGAGCGGATAGCCCCCGTTTTTACACACAGCTGATCCGGACAGTTAGCTTCCTCTATCCTCACTTCCTCATAGGTTATTACCACGGTATTATAACGTCCACCGCCAGCATCAACACGAAGTTCAACGGGTTCCATTCCTTCACGTATCTCGATGGAATAGCTGTCACTCTTGTCTACTTCAATTACCACACTGCGTTTATCGTTATTTAGCCCCATCAAATACATACCTGTAAGGCTGATTATTATTAAAACAACGGCAAAAGCGTATACAAATATGTCCCCAATTTTTATGGAAATCTTCATGGCATTATCTCATACTCCTCATCCGTCACGGTCAACCGTTTATCAAATCCCCTGGAAGTATATATCTTTTTATCAACAGTAACAGCCATGGCTTCTGAATTCCCTAACTGTTCAACAATATCCAGGCCTTTATCTGCTCCCATTACAAAAACAATCGTAGACAATGCATCCGCATCTATTGAATTCTCAGCAACTACCGTAGTTGCCATAAGCCCGCTGTCGGCCGGATATCCGGTAGATGTATCAAATATATGGTGATATCTCACTCCCGTTTTTTTGTAAACATCTTCAATATAACGCTCGTAATCACCGGAGCTTACCACGCTTTCGTTTACTGCCTCAACAACAGCGATGTGACGCCGCACACCATCGGATCTGGGATCCTGTATTCCTATCCTCCACGGCTGATCATTGGGCTTTTTACCCAATACAATTACATTGCCCCCCATATTAATGAGGGCACGCTTTACTCCTGCTTGCTTTAAGACTCTCACCACTTCATCAGCAGCATAGCCCTTCGCGATAGCTCCCAGATCTATGCCCATACCCTTTTCCTGCAGGTATACCGTACCTTCTTCCTTATTCAATACAACTTTCCGGTAATCAACAAGTCTTAATCTCTCCCGGATCTCTTCATCACTGGGTACCCTGGGGTGTTCTGATGTAATCCCCCATAGCTGCACAATCGGATATATGGTGATATCAAAAGTACCTTCGGACAATCTGCTGTACTCCAATGCCTTCTCTATAACTTTAAATGTATCATCATGAACTTTAACCGGTTGTATACCGGCATTGCTGTTTATACGGCTTACATCACTGTCCTCAATGGTGATGCTCATACGCCTTTCTATCTCGTCAATTCTTTGTACAGCCCTGTCTAATATTTTCGGGCCTTCCCGTCCTGCATATATCCTGATATTTATCCATGTGTTGAGGGCAAACACATTCTTACTGTGTTCTTTTTCCTTGTCACCAAATGCACACCCGTTCAATATGGATAATAATAACAAACAAATCACTATAACTATCGGATAAGTCCTTACAATATATTTTCTCAAATACAGACCCCCGGTCTTTATATTCTTAAATCAGTATAAGTTTATAATATCACTTGCTTATTATGCTGACAAGCTTTTAGACACTTAAGTTAGTGTAAAATTACTCTGGGAAAAAACAAACAAATAAAAGAAAAGAGTATCTCCTCTG
>LFTM01000077.1 GCA_001513505.1 Clostridiales bacterium DTU092
TTATTATGGGGCTTTTATTGTCCTTTGTAGGGTTGGTATTGTTTATGGATGGTGTTACTGCCGGTTTTATGGATGTAGGGAGTCTTGTAGGGTATAAAGTTGCATCTCTTGATAGTAAAGCATACATACTTATAATCGGGGCCTTACTGGGATTTGTAACGGTATTGGCAGAGCCGGCGGTACATGTATTGATGCAGCAGATAGAAGAGGCTACCAGCGGTTATATTAAAAGAGGACTGGTTGGTATATCGCTTTCGATAGGAATAGCAGTTGCAGTTGGTTTGTCCGTATTGAGGCTGCTGGTTCCGGGTATACAGCTTTGGCATTATTTATTGCCATCCTATTTAATTGCAATACCGCTGATGTATATTGTTCCGGAACTGTTTATTGGTATTGCATTTGATTCGGGCGGTGTAGCTTCGGGACCTATGACAGCAACATTCATATTAGCTTTTATTCAGGGAGCTGCTGAGGCGGTAGAGGGTGCAAGTGTATTGGTAGATGGCTTTGGCATGATTGCAATGGTAGCATCTACACCTCTGATTGCCCTGCAGATATTAGGGTTAATATATAAAATAAAAACCCGGAAGGAGGCATAAAACAATAATGAATGATAATCCTCAAGCAACTGACTACGAGTTGATATATGTAATAGTGAATCATGGTTCAGGTAGCAAAGTACTGCATAGGGCAAAGAAGCACAGTATTACCGGAGGCACTATTTATTTGGGTAGGGGTACGCTAAAAAACCGTGTATTGGAGTTTTTTGGAATAATTGATGAGAGAAAAGAAATTGTGGTTATGGCTTCCGATACAAAAACGGCTGATGAAGTTATAGATATTCTTGATCAAGAATTTCACTTTGAAAAGCCACATCATGGCATAGCTTTTACTTTGCCTGTTTGCGGAGTATTAGGTTCAACTTTATATAAGTGTGATGAGATTCATACGGAAAGAGGTGAAAGTAATACCATGTACAGTCTTATTACAACAATTGTAGACAGGGGAAAAGGTGAATTTGTGGTAGATGCAGCCACAAAAGCTGGTGCAAAAGGTGCAACTATAGTAAATGCAAGGGGTTCAGGTATACACGAGACCAGCAGAGTTTTTGCCATGGAGATTGAACCGGAAAAAGAAATGGTTTATATATTAGTAAAGAATGAAATTACTGAAGACGTTGTGTCATCAATAAGGGAAGAGCTTAAAATCGATGAGCCAGGCAAAGGTATTATTTTTGTCCAAAGTGTCAATAAAACCCATGGCTTACATGAATAACATCGTACTTAGTTTAAAAGCAACATCTTAGAAAGTCATATTGTACGATATCGATTTTTCTATATATTTGGTAAGAAGTTTGCGTAGTGTCCCAGCCGTAATTCTCGCCGTTGTCAGATTTGTGATATATATTTGGTGGGGTGTACGGCTGGTTTTTTGCTAATATTATTATATTTGAATAACTGATAGTTTTTTAGTGAGGAGGAGTTAAAATGGCAGTAATAAAATTTAACTTTCTATCCCATGTACTGGGAATCCAGCAGAATTTAACGATAATTATTCCTACTTTCAGCTTTGAAGATTTGGATTCAGACAGGGAGGAAGTTTACGTTCCCGGAATGAAGTTTCAAACCCTTTATCTACTTCACGGTGCTTTTGGCGATGACTCGGATTGGGTAAATTTCACTTCTATAGTTCGTTATGCCAATGCCAATAAACTGGCGGTTGTTATGCCAGCCGGCAATAACTCGTTTTACACGAATATGGCTCATGGTGGTGATTATTTTACATACATAAGCGAAGAAGTACCCAAAGTATGCCGTACAGTCTTCCCGCTTTCGGATAAAAGGGAAGATAATTTTGTTGCAGGGCTATCCATGGGCGGTTATGGTGCTATGAGTTTGGCAATTAAAAGGCCGGACATGTTCAGTGCAGCAGTGTGCTTATCGGGTGCAGCATTGACTATTGAAGATATTATTGAGAGGGCAAACCGGTTTTCCAAAGAAGAGCAAACACAACGGAAAATCAGGGTACCCAGGATTAACATGGCAAATGTTTTTGGTGACTTTGATAAGTTCCCAGGTAGTGAAAATGATATATATCATATAGCCAAAAAGAACGTAGAAGAAGGTAAACAACTGCCGGAGTTTTTCTTTGCATGCGGTGACAAGGATTTTGTTTTGAATAATGTTAGGAAAGCAAAAGACTATCTTGGTGATTTAGGTTACAAGGTATCTTACGAGGAGGTCCCGGGTTACGGACATGAATGGGATTTCTGGGATCTGTATATAAGAAAGGCGATATATGAATGGTTGCCTTTAAAGCGTTCTGCCATATATCCTGACGAAGAATGAAATGGCTTAAAATACTATGTCCCACGTAACCTAACGGTCTGGGTTTATGTGAATGAAGGAAGGGAAAAATATGGATAAGTATGAGCTTATTTGTTATTTAAAAAGCCAGCCGATCGTAAATTCCCATTCGCATCATTTACCCAATGATGATCATTATAGATTGGGTATTAAATCCGTTCTTCAAAATTCATATGTCAACTGGTGTGGTACACCTGTTCCATCCGGGGATTTCAAAGAAGAAATTTCAGCATGGCTGAATGCTGTACGAACCCGGAGCTATTTTGTTTGGCTGGAAAAAGCTTTGATGGATTTGTACGGTATAGATGAACGTTTGAGTGCTGATACTTGGGATATATATGATAAGGCGATACGGGATGCGCACCAAAATGAAAACTGGCACATATACCTGCTTAAGGAAAAATGCAACTATAAAGCTATTTTGCTTGACACGTACTGGTCTCCCGGGCAGGACAACGGACATCCGGATCTGTTTAAACCTGCATATCGGATCAACAGCTTTTTCTATGGTTATAATCAAACAGCCAGAGATCATAACGGAAATAATATTCAGGTGATGTATAACCGCTGTATAACGGATATAGATGAATATACCGATTTTATATTTCACGTGATACGGGAAAAGAAACAGGCTGGGTGTGTAGTCTTAAAGTGTGCTCTTGCTTATGATCGCTCTCTGGCTTTTGGAGAGGCAACAAAGGAACAGGCTCAGAGAGCAATGGTAAAAGATCCGGAGCCGTCAGACATAAAAAGATTCCAAGACTATATATTCAATTATATATGTAAGGTAGCTGCACAGCTTAATATGCCTATACAAATCCATACCGGGCTTGGTTTGATGACGGGTAGCAATGCAATGCAATTGCAACCGTTGATTGCCCGTAATCCTGATACCACATTTCTGTTAATGCACGGCAGTTATCCGTGGATTAGTGACATTGCCGGACTGACACATGTTTATTCAAATGTGTGGGCTGATATATGCTGGCTTCCTATTATATCTACAACTGCTGCTCATCGTCTGTTACATGAGTTGATAGATGTGTGTGATGCTAATCGTGTTGTCTGGGGATGTGATACATGGACGAGTGAGGAAAGCTATGGTGCCAAACTTGCTTTCATTGACGTGTTGTCCCGTGTGTTGTCTGAACGGATAGAAGCTGGTCTTTTATGTGAACAGGATGCCCGATATTATGCGAAAGCTATTATGCACGATAACGCTGCAAAGCTATTGGGGTTATAAAAAGTATAAAGGTATATAAGTATAATGGATATGTTACGTGGTTCTTTATAGCGAACGAAATTTTATAATTAAAATTCAAATCATCACCGTTAATTAATAAGATTAACCGAATTTTCTGATTGCAAAATAGGAGATGATTATATGGGATGTGAAAAAGTATTGTATGAGGAGTTACTGCCCGATGAATTTATAGAAAGGATTAATGCATTTCCGGTGGCCTATCTACCGCTGGGAACCTTAGAGTGGCATGGACTTCATCTGCCGTT
>LFTM01000150.1 GCA_001513505.1 Clostridiales bacterium DTU092
ATTATTGCGTGTATATTTAGCGTTGTTTCTGAAATTACAATTCGGAATATGGATAGCCTGGTATTGGCTCTGATTACCCTTTTTGTTATTATACTTATAGGTATTATATTTGATATAATTGGAATTGCTGTAGCATCTGCTGATGAAACCCCGTTTATATCTATGGCTTCAAAGAAAATTTACGGTGCAAAGGAAGCCATACGTCTGGTGAGAAATGCTGATCAGGTCAGCAGCTTTTGCAATGATGTTGTGGGGGACATTTGCGGTATTATCAGTGGTGCTGCGGGAAGCGTTTTTATACTAAAATCGGCAATGACGGGGTCTCTGTTATTTGAAGAAAGTATATTGAGTATAATAATAAGTAGTTTAATTGCAGCCATAACGGTAGGCGGCAAAGCAATGGGAAAATCGATAGCTATAAATAAATCTCATGACGTTGTTTACTATACGGCACTCTTCTTGGCGTTGTTTAATAGAACTGAAAATAAAAAGAAGAAAAAACAGCAAAAAACAGCGTAGGGATTTTACGAAAGCGAGAGAAAAGCAGATGTACGAATACAGGATATTGGATTTGATTCATTCACCTGAAGACTTAAAAAATTTAAATATTGATGAATTAAAACTGTTATCCGATGAGATCAGACAGTTTTTATTGGATAATATTTCCCGGACGGGAGGGCATTTGGCCTCAAACCTGGGAGTTGTAGAACTTACCTTAGCTATGCACTATGTGTTCAACAGTCCTTTTGACAAAATAATATGGGATGTTGGGCATCAATCCTATGTGCACAAGATTATAACCGGAAGGAAAGAGTTATTTGATACACTGAGACAACATAACGGATTAAGCGGGTTCCCAAGCCCGTCTGAAAGTGTTCATGATGTTTTCAAAACAGGGCACAGCAGTACCTCAATTTCCGTTGCTTTGGGGATGGCCAGAGCCAGAGACTTAAAGAATGAAAATTATAATGTAATAGCTGTTATTGGAGATGGTGCACTGACCGGAGGAATGGCTTTTGAAGCCCTTAATGATGCAGGTAATTCTAAAACAAATATTATAGTAGTTTTGAATGACAACCAGATGTCAATTTCGCAAAACGTCGGTGCTTTGGCTGATTACCTTTCCAAACTTAGGTCCAATCCCAGATATGCATGGCTAAAAAAGGAAATGGATTCTGTTTTACGAAGGATACCCCGTATCGGTGAATATTTTGCCAATACGATAGAAAAATTTAAAAACAGTTTTAAATATCTTGTTATTTCAGGCATGCTTTTTGAGCAAATGGGTTTTACCTATATGGGCCCCATTGATGGACATAACCTGACATCATTAATTGATGTTATGAATCGGGGGACAATGATCGAAGGACCCGTTCTCATACATGTTATAACCAAGAAGGGAAGGGGTTATTCTTATGCGGAGCAGAATCCGGAACTTTTTCACGGAGTTCCTCCTTTTAATGTAAAAACCGGCGAGCTATGTAAGAAAAGTAAAGTAACTTATTCCCAAACATTTGGTAAGCATTTAGTGGAAATGGCCCGTAGGGACCCAAGGGTTGTAGCCATAACAGCGGCTATGCCGGATGGTACAGGTTTGATGGAGTTTAAAAAGCAATTCCCAGACCGGTTTTTTGATGTTGGCATTGCCGAACAGCATGCCGTTACAATGGCAGCGGGTCTTGCGTCCAGCGGGTTTCGCCCGTATGTCGCTATATACTCTACATTTCTTCAGCGGGCATACGATCAAATATTACATGATGTATGCATACAGAACCTTCCCGTTGTACTTGCTGTTGATAGGGCAGGAATTGTCGGATATGATGGGGAAACCCATCAGGGGATTTTTGATATCAGTTATTTACGTCATATTCCCAATATGACTATACTGGCACCTAAAAATATGGAAGAACTGAAAGAAATGCTTGACTATTCCCTGGCAATGCAGGGACCGGTGGCAATACGTTATCCTAAAGGAAGCATAGAAACGGATAACGTATTTAACAGGAGTCCTATGCAGAGCTTAAAATGGGAAATCATTATGGAAGGTACGGATTGCTGTATCTTTAGTTTTGGCAGAATGCTCAATACAGCAGTTAAAGTAGCAAATATGCTAAAAAAGGAAGGCATAAAGGCCTGCGTAGTAAATGCCAGAGTATTAAAGCCTTTAGATGGCTCCTTGTTGAGCGATATGGCGTCACGCATAAACAAGTGGGTTACTTTAGAGGACAGCCTTATTCAGGGAGGTTTTGGAAGCAGTATTAATGAATTTGTTAACATGTATGGTCTCACTGTTACGGTATTGAATCTGGGAATTAATGATGCATTCGTGCCGCATGGTTCGGTTGAACATATAATTAAAGAACTCAAACTGGACTCCTATAGCGTGGCCTTTACAATAAAAAAATTTTTAAGTGGGTTTATAAGGAAAAGATATGTCAACTATTAAAGAAAGATTGGATGTTATACTGGTCAAGAAAAAACTTGTTGAAAGCAGGGAGAAGGCAAAATCCGCAATAATGTCCGGGCTGGTGTATGTAGGGGACAAAAGAGTTGATAAACCGGGTTTTCTGGTAAACCCCGATGAAGAAATAACCGTTAAAGGTTCTCCCAACCCGTATGTCAGCCGTGGAGGGCTCAAACTGGAAAAAGCGCTTAAGGTGTTTGATGTTTCTGTAAAAGGTAAGGTATTTATTGACGTGGGGGCTTCTACCGGAGGATTTACCCACTGTCTGTTAAACAACGGTGCCCGTAAAGTCTATGCCATTGATGTAGGGTATGGGCAATTGGCGTGGAGCCTGAGACAGGATGAGCGTGTAGTTGTCATGGAGCGTACAAATATACGCTATGTTAAACCTGAAGTTTTTACAGAAAAGATTGAGGGAGCCACAATCGATGTTTCTTTTATTTCGTTGAAGCTGGTTCTTCCTGTGGTAAAAGCCATTGTTGCGGAAGAAAGTGATATAATTGCTCTTGTTAAACCTCAATTTGAAGCTGGCAGAGAGAAGGTGGGGCGCAAAGGGGTAGTTCGGAATCCTGAAGTTCACAAGGAGGTGCTTCTGGATTTTTATGAACTATGCCGGCAGCTCGGGGTTGTTTTCAAGGGAGTTACTCACTCACCAATAACCGGACCGGAAGGAAACATAGAGTTTTTAACGCATCTTTATAAGGGAAGTACGGATGAAGTGTCATCTGTTAGTGTTGAAAAAATTAATGATGTAGTAGATTCGGCTCACAACGAACTATTGAATAAAAAGTAAGGAGGAGCTGCGTGAATAAGATTGGAATAATACCTAATCTCTCAAAAGATCTGGGGGGAGATCAAACCAGACTGGTTATAAAAAAGATTCGTGATAAAGGTCTCGAAGCACTGGTTATGCCAGATATATACGAAATAGTAGGATCGGGAAGTATGGTGGAGAGTAACGATTTTTTCAAAGAAAGCGATATATTAATTGTTTTAGGAGGAGACGGAACCCTGTTAAATGCTGCCCGGCAATCTTGTAGTTTTGGAATACCAATATTGGGGATTAATATAGGACGTCTCGGCTTCCTGACAGAAATAGAGATTTCCGACATTGATAAAGCCCTGGACTCATTGGTAGCAAATGAGTATTATGTTGAAAAACGAATGATGCTGAAAGCCAGTATATTGAAAGAAAACAATGAGCATATTGAATTGACTGCGTTGAATGAAATTGCTATTGCTAAGGCATCATTTGCCAGGATAATCCACCTTAAGGTATTTATTAACGATGAATTTGTAAACTATTATCCTGCAGATGGTATTTTGGTCTCAAGTCCTACTGGATCCACCGCCTACTCCCTTTCAGCAGGCGGGCCAATAATTAGTCCCAGAATGAAATGTCTTCTGCTTACTCCCATATGTCCTCATGCTTTGAATGCCCGACCTATAGTAACGCATCAAAACGATTTGATTCGTATTATTATTGATGATAAAACCCGTGACGTTTTTCTTACTATAGATGGACAGAAGGGTGTACCTGTAAAAAAAGGTGATATAATACATATTGGAAAAGCTGACGTTGAAACACAGCTCGTTCGGATTAATAAACATAACTTTTTTGATGTGCTTAGGGAGAAATTAACTGAAAGGCCGTTAGACACAGACGGGTTAGAAGGAGGTGGTTCATAGCATGAAAATGCACCGTCATACCCAAATTTTGAAAATTATAGAGGAAAAGGATATAGAGACGCAGGAAGAGTTGGCATATGAGCTTAGAAATCATGGCTTTGACGTAACACAGGCTACAGTATCGCGGGATATAAAGGAGTTGCGTCTAATAAAAGTACTTACTCCTTCCGGGACTTACAAGTATGCAGCAATGGATAACAGGACCGATACAAAAAACTGGGATAGGTTAATCCGGGTATTTTCTGAGTCAGTCGTTTCTATGGACTATGCCAACAATTTAATTGTTGTTAAAACCCTTTCAGGTAATGCACAGGCTGCAGCGGCCGCTATTGATGCTTTAAACTGGATAGAAATACTGGGATGCGTTGCCGGTGATGATACTATCCTGGTGGTGGTAAGGGATAGTGATACTGCGTTGAGCGTTATGGAGCGTTTTAATAAGCTAATCAAGTAGTTTGATTTTATATGGAGGTGACTCCATGCTCGGCTATTTATCTATCCGGAACCTGGCTTTGATAGATAATATTACAATAGAATTTGGGGACGGGCTTAATATACTGACCGGTGAAACAGGGGCAGGGAAATCCATTATAATCGATGCAGTAGGTTTAATTCTCGGAGAACGGGCCGACAAAGACATGATACAGACAGGGAAGGATTTTGCCCAGATAGAAGGTCTTTTTTATCTGAAGAAGCCCGAAAAAGTAATACCTTTTTAGGAACAGTACGATATACCCGTTCAGGAGGATGGAAGTCTATTGTTAACACGGCATTTGTCCCGCAGCGGCAGAAGTATATGCCGGATAAACGGACAGACGGTTGCTTTGTCGGTGCTGAAGGAATTAGGTCAGAAATTGGTGGATATACATGGTCAGCACCAGCACCAGTCTCTTTTAAATCCGGATTATCACATTGAAATACTGGATCGATTAGGTGGGGAACTGATTGCCGGTTGTAAGCATAAGGTAAGCTCCTTGTACACCAGATGGAGAACCATACTAAACGATATAGATATGATATCCAGGTCTGAAAGGGACAGTGAAAGAATGAAGGATCTCCTGTCCTATCAGATAAATGAAATTGAAAATGCCAGGCTCAAACCGGGAGAAGATGACGAACTCATACAGGAACGTGCATTACTACAGAATTCTGAAAAAATTAATAAGGTAATTAACGAGGCATATGATATTCTGTATTCGGGCAGCGATAATGGAATGGCGGTGTTTGATCAGGTTGCCATTGTAAAGGAGCGTTTAACTCAGATATTCAGTTTAAATGATACGTTCGCAGAGATTTCCCATGTTATTGACAATATTTATTACCAAATTGAGGATGTAATCGATAAAGTCAGGTCGTGCAGGGATAGTTTTGATTATAATCCTGGCAGACTGGATGAAATTGAAAGCAGATTATTACTGATAAATTCATTAAAAAGAAAGTACGGAGATACAATCGAAGAGATTTTAGAATTACAGGAAAGGTTAAAGAATGAACTGCTTTCCATCGAAACCAGGCAGGATCGACTTGAAGAACTGACCAGACAGGAGAAAGAAATTTATAGTCAATTAGTTGAAGCGTGTACTGAACTTTCACATAAAAGAAGAGCTACCGCAAAGATGTTTGAGCAACGTGTGGTTGAACAGTTGAACCAATTAGGAATGGAAAAAACGTTGTTTCAGGTATCAATATCAACCCCGGATGATAAAACCGATTATGCTTCCTTTATAACTTCGCTAGGTTTTGATAAAATTGAATTTATCATATCTCCAAACCCTGGTGAACCTTTGAAACCCCTGGCAAAAATTATATCCGGTGGAGAAATGTCAAGGGTAATGTTGGCTTTTAAAACTGTTCTTGCCGGCATCGATGATATTCCTGTTCTGATTTTTGATGAAATAGACGTTGGTATTAGCGGCAGAATAGCCAGTGTGGTTGGAGAAAAGATGAGTTCATTATCACAATCCCATCAGGTAATTTGCGTTACACATCTTCCTCAAATAGCTGTAATGGCCGACACTCATTATAAAATAGAGAAGCAGATTGAAGAATCGCGTACTCGTACAACTGTAAATCTATTGGATGAAAAAGGACGTCAGAAAGAAATTGCGAATCTGATTGGCGGTTCTGAGATTAGTGAGATAGGATTGGAGCATGCTCAGGAGCTCATTGATATGGCAAAGGGAATGAAGGAAGCTATTAATTAATTTTGAATTTAATGGATAAGGGCAAATGCCCTTTCTTTTTTTGCCTTTTTTGCATTGAAATAGCTTGTATAATTAAGATTTTTTGAGGTTAACTTAAGTTGTGAGCAAAAATTAATCTAATGGACAGGAGACGGGGCAACATGGTAAATACCAAAGCAAAAAAGGCATTAGGAATATTATTGACTTTATTATTTTTGCTAATAAACTATTCACCTTTAGTTCAAAACATAAAGGAGATTCCATCTGAACTGCAGATCTTCGAAGGTGATGCTCATATAATCAATTTTGGCCTGCCCTTTTCAGTTAAAATAGAAGGGGATAATGTGGATGCTCTAAAATTTAACGGCAGCACATTAAAAGAGCAAACAAGCTTTAATATGAAACAACCCCTGACAATTGAAACTGTAGACGAAGGTAATACAGAGCTGGTTTTCAAACTTTTTGGCGTATTACCAATAAAACAAATGAGAATAATGGTACAGCCTGCAAAAAAGATATTCCCGGGAGGGAATTCTATTGGTGTATCTTTATATACCCAGGGNNGATACCCAGGGTGCGTTAGTGGTAGGAATATCGGAAGTAATGGATCCTGAAGGGCATACCCACTATCCTGCCGGCGAAGCTGGTTTAAGACCGGGTGATATAATTGAAAAAATAAATGGTGTTTATGTAGAAAACGCTGAGCATCTTTCGGAGCTGGTAAACCGTTTAAAGGACAGCGGGATTGAACTGGATGTACGAAGAGGAAACGTTATTTTTAAAACTCACATAGTTCCCGTAAGGGATCATCATGATTTAAAGTATAGATTGGGTATCTGGGTTCGTGACAGTACAGCCGGAGTAGGAACTTTAACATTTTATGATCCTGATAGCGGCTATTTTGGGGCTCTCGGTCATGCAATCACCGATCTGGACACGGGTACACTGCTATCAGTAAAAAACGGGGAGATAATGGAATCTAAAATCATTGATGTAAAGCAAGGCAGGCGGGGAGAACCAGGAGAGCTTAAAGGAGTGTTCTCCGGAAAGCAGAAAATAATAGGAAAAATATTAAGGAATACACAATACGGCATATATGGGGAAATGTATGAGTCCTTGCCAGAATTTTATTATAATAAACCTCTGCCAATTTGTTATCAGCATGACGTTCGGGTTGGTGATGCCACCATACTGACAACTGTTGACAGCAAGGGAATAAGGGAATTTGATATACAGATTAGGAAGGTTAATTACCAGCAACGACCCAACTCAAAAGGAATGGTGATAGAAATAACCGATCCCGAGTTATTGGAGCTTACCGGTGGTATAGTACAGGGCATGAGCGGAAGCCCGATCATTCAGAATGGAAGAATTGTGGGGGCCATTACCCACGTGTTTGTAAACGATCCTAAGAAGGGATACGGAATATTTATAGAATGGATGCTGGAGGAAAGCCAAAAAATTGTAAACTGACTGGTATACGCCAAAAATAGTGGTAATGCGACAATCGTTTTATTTTTGACAAGAAGGGATATTTGAACATTTGTCGAATAGAAATCTAATGAAAGAAATCAAATATTTGGTTTTTTTTAAAGATTATTCTATTAATTAGGGGGTATAGTAGGAATGCAAAACAGAGTTAGGGTTTTGATTGCTGATGATAATAAGGAGTTCTGTGATATCATTCGCAGGTATTTGGAGAAACAAGAAGATATGGAGGTTATCGGCATAGCCAGCGACGGGATTGAAGCGCTGGAAATGATAATCAGTACCAGCCCTGAAGTAGTTATACTTGATATCATAATGCCACATATTGATGGTTTAGGTGTGTTGGAAAGGCTAAATAGCAGTGAACTTGAAAGCAGGCCCAAAATAGTTATACTATCGGCAGTTGGCCAGGATAAGATTACTCAAAGAGCTATGGCTCTGGGTGCTGATTATTATTTTCTAAAACCTTTTGATATGGAGGTATTTGTAAAAAGAATCAGAGAGCTGGCAACAGATGTTGATCCGGATTTTGATGTACCTGTATCTGCAGCTAATCAAGCCGTTCAATCCTTTGTCACTGACCCCGGCACCAAACCCAGCAATAATAATCGTTCAGCACTTGAATCCAATATAACAAATATCATTCACGAGATCGGGGTTCCGGCTCATATAAAGGGTTACCATTATCTAAGAGAGGCAATATTTATGGTTATAGAAGACATGGATCTGCTTGGAGGAATCACAAAGGAACTGTATCCCATGATAGCTGAAAAATTCAATACTACTCCCAGCAGAGTTGAAAGGGCCATACGGCATGCCATTGAAGTGGCATGGAACAGGGGCCGAATTGAAACAATCAATAAGATATTCGGTTACACAATTCATGATGAAAAAGGAAAACCAACCAACGGTGAATTTATTGCCATGATAGCTGATCGCATGAGAATCAAGGCGAAACTTGCCCGTTGATTCTTATAAAAGTTTTCATTTCCTGAGACGATACTTCCAAACCAGATAGTCTTAGATTATCTGGTTGGAGGTATTTTTTTATGTATATTTAATGTTGCAATGTAAAACATAGGTAATAGGATGTATCAAAGAATAAAGCAGACAGAATATAAAAATAATGGTAAAAGTAATAAGGATGGCTGAAAATGATAAAAGGACGTGCAAAGAAGGACGAAAAAACAAAAAATCTTATAAAACGGCTTTCACCGGGTGATATAGCGGTGATCTATCATCAGGATTTGGATGAAGTGGCGGCCGTACATCTTGTGGATAAGAAAATTAAAGCAGTGATAAATGGGGCCCCGTCAATAAGTGGAAAATATCCGAATTTGGGGCCAAAGATACTTTTGGATGCGGGCATCCCTATAGTTGATAATATAGGAGAAAAAGCTTTTAAATACATAAAAGAAAATGATTACCTGGAAATAAATGAGGATTATCTTTGGGTAAATGATAGGTTCTTTTGCCAAGTAAACATTCTTGATAAGCAGCAGATAGAAAAAAGGATGATGGAGGCCAGGGAAAACATATGGGAAGTTTTACGGGATTTTATTGATAACACATTGGATTATGCAGCCAAAGAGAAAGAAATAGTGGTTTCACCTGTTATGCTGCCGCCTATAAAAACCAGGATGGAAAAGCGGCATGTATTGATTGTCATAAGGGGAAGAAACTATCTGGAGGATCTGAAAGCCATACGTTCATATATTGAAGAGGTTCGTCCCGTGATAATTGGTGTCGATGGCGGTGGAGATGCACTAATGGAGTTCGGTTATAAGCCCCATTTGGTTATCGGCGATATGGACAGTGTAAGTGATGAATGCTTGAAAAACTGCGATGAAATCATAGTTCATGCTTACCCCGACGGGAGATGTCCGGGTATGGAGCGGATTAAGAAAATGGGCTTAGATGCAGTAACATTTCCCTTTGCCGGTACCAGTGAAGATGTTGCTCTGATTCTTGCATATGAAAATAAAGCCGAGCTCATCGTAACGGTTGGCAGCCATACAAGTATGGTAGATTTTCTTGAAAAGGGACGTAAAGGAATGGCCAGCACACTGCTTGTAAGGATGAAGGTTGGGTATAAGGTGGTTGACGCCAAAGGGGTAAGCGAACTCTATAAAAACCGCATTCAACCAAGTTATATTGCTGCCCTTTTGGTTTCAGCCATGTTTCCCATACTTCTGGTAGCACGGATGTCACCACAGATTCAGGAATTATATCATCTGCTTGCATTACGAATTAAGTTATTGCTTGGTTTTTAGGTGATAGAACATGATGCATGTAAAGTATTATATTATCCTGTTGATCGGAATATTTCTTTCTCTTGGTTTAGGGATATTAATAGGGGTGACCCTTGAAAACAAGGATGTACTTGAAAACCAGCAAATATTGATAACACGACAGATAGAAAATGAATTTTCAGCATTAAGACAAGAGGCGGAGATGCTGAAAGCTGACCTTGAGAATTTAGAAAAGGAAAAGGAACAGGCAGATTCGTTGTGCAATTATCTGTTTTCAAGATTAACAGAAAACAGGTTGGATCAAATAAATATTGCAATGATAGGTTTTAGTGCCAGTGATATGTATTATGAACTGGAACAGTTTTTGCAGTCAGCGGGAGCTGCCATTAAAGCCAGTGTAGTGATTGAACCCGATCTGTATACTCAACAATTGGATATAGCAGCCGTATCTGATGTTTTTAATGACGGAATAGATGAAACCGGCAGATTTTATAATATTATTGCCGAAGAACTTATATTTAGTATTATTGATGGTTCGACGAGTCCGCTGATGAATCGTGTTAAAGATCTGCAGCTTATCAATATTTCAATTAACTCTGAAGAGTCTGGCGATATTATCATATTGTATGGAAATGGACGTGATAAAAGCACCAAACTATATGGAAATCAGTTTTTTGATATAGCACTTATTCAAGCTGCAAAAAACCTGGGTTTACCGATCATAGCTGTGGAGCCTTCATCAGTCGGAAGTAGTGCCATACCTGAATATAAAAGGATGGGTGTCTCGGTTGTGGAAAACATAGATACTAAGTTTGGAAAGCTGGAATTGGTGTCGTTATTGGAAACAAACAGGGATGGATTTGAACCCGACGGTATATCGGATGATGTATACCCCTGAATGTGATATAAAAGAATTTAATCTGGACAAAGAATAGGAGCCTGATTATTTATGGCAACAAGAGATGTGGGAGTTATAATTCCGGCATATAACGAAGAAAGCCGTATAGGATACACAATAAGAGCTCTCAGGGATATTCAATCAATAGATGAAATACTGGTGGTGGATGATGGTTCTACCGATAATACTGCTGAAATAGCAAGCAAAGAGGGGGCAAGGCTTCTTAAACTGAACAGAAATTACGGAAAGGGTTATGCCCTGTTGCAGGGAATAAAGGCCTTATCGTGTCCAATAGTTTTACTTTTAGATGCAGATCTGGGGGAAAGTGCCGGTGAGGCAGAAAAGCTCATCCAACCAATCCGTGAAGGTAAAGCAGATGTAACAATAGCCCGGTTTCCGGATAATCCGGAAAAAAGCGGTTTTGGAATGGTAAAGTGGTTATCAAGATTTGGAGTTCGAATACTAACCGGGAAGGATATGAAAACAGTATTATCGGGGCAAAGGGGATTCAGACGGGACATAATAAATCCGGAATTTTTCAGGTATAAGGGCTTTGGTATAGAATTTGGAATGACGGTAGATTTGATAAACCGTGGTTTAAGAATATATGAAATAGATGTTCAAATGACCCATAGTGTAACCGGCATGAATTGGGCGGGCATAATGCACAGAGCCCGGCAGTTCCGGGATATATCTTCCGTATTATTGAAAAAGTTTGCGGAAAGGTAGTGGCAAGAGGAAATAATGAACATGACTGAACACATTTTATCCCTTGTTATATCAAGTATAGCTGCCCGTTATTTTATAGTAAGGATATATAGATTATTAGCGGCAAACAGTATATATACCAGTAACTATAGCGGACGTCCGGTTGTTACCGGTATGGGTCTGGCATTGATGTTTCCTTGTCTTTTGGGCACCATGCCATTTTTGATCCATAGAATTGAGTTTGATTATCTGGGGTTTGTAACAGCAGTTGTATCCCTGGTGGTATTGGGAGTTATTGATGATATACTTGGAGACGGAAAAATCAGGGGAATAAAAGGCCATTTGATGGTAATTTTAAAAGGGGGGTTGTCAACCGGCGGTATTAAACTTATCATTGCTCTTTTTCTGAGTACATTATTATCATTTTATTATCATTCTTATTTTGTTTACCGGCTGGTATATACTCTGATATTTTTACTCTTTATTAATTTTATAAATCTCATGGATCTCAGACCCGGCAGAGCGACCAAAGTTTTTTTAATTTCAGTTATTATACTTTTGTTAACTGGCCGGTTTAATAATTTATGGATATTTACACCTGTTGCAACAGCAATACCTTTTTACATAAAAGGTGAAATGAGAGAACAGTATATGCTGGGGGATACCGGTGCCAACTTACTGGGCGGTATATTAGGATATTATACCATAAAAAACATTTCTCCGGCCCCTGCATTCATTATGGCTTTTATACTGTTAGCCATACATATAGTTGCCGAATATTATTCAATATCAAAAATAATTGAATCCGTTCCCATTCTACGGCAAATTGATCAACTTTGGAGGATGAAAGATGATGCAGATACCGGCATGGATAGAGTTTAAGAAGGGTAAAGTGGAACAGATAGTTGAAAAAATTAGCGAGGAAACCGAAGTATTAAGACTAACAGTTGATCATCCGTGTAAGCTGGCGGTTTTGTATACCCCTCTTACCGGGCCGGTAAACATCGGGGATACGGTATTGCTGAACACAACGGCTTCCAGCCTGGGACTGGGTACGGGAGGGTATCATTTTGTTATCTGTAATTTGAATCAGGCCGGCGTTTATTTTAAGAGCCGGGGTCATGGGATGAAATTGAAGTATACTCCATTTCAGATGCAGCGGTTGCTATCGGAAGAACAGCAAAGCCCTTATCATAATCATTATGATCATCCGGTGGATTTCCATAACAAACTGATATACATTGGTGAATTACACAGTATGTTGATGCCATTATGTGCTTATTTTAAATATTATTGTGGTCCCGGGATTAGAATTGCATATATCATGACCGATCATGGAGCTCTGCCCGTAGGTTTCAGCAAAAATGTTGCAGTATTAAAAGATAAAGGTTTGCTGGATGTTACCATTACTACCGGAAATGCTTTCGGGGGAGAACATGAATGTATAAACATTTATACATCGCTAAGGACGGCATTAAATATAGAAAATTGCCATATTGCTATTGTTACAATGGGACCCGGCATACTGGGAACAGGAACGGTCTACGGGTTCAGCGGACTGGAGCTTGGCCTGTATGCAAATTTAATTGCCGGTTCCGGTGGTAGTATCGTTTATATACCAAGGCTGGGTTTCAACGACATCAGGCAGCGGCACATGGGGATAAGCCATCATTCTGTAACGGTTTTAAGAGATATTGTACAGTATTCACTTCCTCTGATATTACCATTTATGGACAGGCAAAAGAGGAATAAGGTTATTGAACAATTAAAAGAAAACGGATTATCAGGCAAACATAGAATAGTATTTATGGAAGGAAGAGAAATTGAACAAGCGTTATATCATTATGATCTCCATCCGACTACGATGGGAAGAGGATTGGATGAAGAACCTCAATTTTTCTATGCAATAGGAGCCGCGGGACGCTATGGCCTGAAATATTTTTCATCGCTTTTATCCGGTGATTATAAAAGGGACAGGTTATAATACCCCAAAAAATTTCATAGTAATCATTAGAGCGATTTATGATGGAAGTACAGGGGGATACATAGATTGAATACCGTAAAGTTAAAAACAGATATAATGCTCCATATTGAGAATAACATATTGTTATACCTTTTGATAATATTTACGTTTATTACTGGGGTTGCTGCAGGTGGCTTTACTATAAATTATATAGCACCGGAGCGGCAGGAACATCTAGCCCAATACCTGTATGATCATTCATATTTACTTAAAAATCAAGCACATGTCAATAAATCTGTGATCTATTTGAACTCTGTTCTTCAAAATGTAAAAACTGCATTTTTTATATGGTTTTTTGGTTTATACTATGTTTGTATTCCGTTAATGCTGATAACTGTAGGATTCCGTGGTTTTCTGCTGGGTTTTACAGTTGCGATCTTTATTGATTACTATGGTTTTAACGGTTTTCTATTTATTATTAGCTGTATTCTCCCTCAGTGTTTTATCTATGTACCTTGTATCGTAGTTATGGGAATT
>LFTM01000181.1:0-12772 GCA_001513505.1 Clostridiales bacterium DTU092
AAACCTACCTCATCCATGTGGGCACACAGCATAATCTTTTTACTGCTGTTTTTCCCCTTTTTATAGGCGATAAGATTACCTATTCTATCCGTGTATACATCATCAACAAATGGAGATATTTCCTTTTCTATCAACCGACGAACCCGACCTTCATCCCCCGATACACCACCTATTTCGGTTAATTGTTTCAGTAACTCAGCCATTGGTTCCAATCCTCCTTCAACGATGCAATAAAACGTGCCAGCAATCTGGCGGCCTGCTTAACATTATCCAGATTTAAGGTTTCCACGGTGGTATGCATATATCTCAGGGGAAGTCCAATGAGGACAGTGGGGACACCCCACCGGGATATTTGGATAGCACGGGCATCGGTACCCGTAGGTCCGGGCTCAACTTCAATCATATGAGCAATCCCGTATTCTTTAGCAGTATCTATAAGTTTTTGAGTCAAACACAGGTGCATGTTTGGACCAACAGAAATAACCGGGCCTTTGTTCATTGCAAATGTCTCGTCCCTCGGCGCATCAGGCATGTCTCCGTGGGTAACATCAATTGCAACCCCTATATCCGGAGTGAGCTGATATGTACTGATAACGGCTCCTCGTACCCCTACCTCTTCCTGGACAGTGGCTACAAAATATACATCGGCGCAAAAGCGCAGTTCATCAAGCTCTTTCATAGTTTCAAGGAGTACAGCCACCCCTGCCCGGTCGTCAAGGGATTTAGCAGAAATCATCCCGCCTTTTAACTCAACCAAAGGACTTACAAAAGTGATTGTATCGCCAACATTCACCTGCTCTCTCACCCGATCTGCAGGCAAACCCACATCAATTGTCATATCCTCCATCTTTACAGCCTTTCTTGTATCCCTTACCTGCTGCAGATGAGGCGGTTTGGCTCCGATAACTCCAAACAGCTTTTCTTTTCCGTGTATTTCTACCTCCTGACCCAGAAGGATGCGGGGATCCACTCCTCCTATATTGGTAAACTTGATGAAACCTTTTTCATCAATATCGGTTACCATTAACCCTATCTCATCCATGTGGGCAGCAATCATCACTTTTGGCATGTTTTCACTGTGTCCATCGGTCTTTCGACCGTATACGTTGAAGAAGTTGTCAGTTCTGACTTCCTGACAGTAGGGTTTAAAAGCTTCGGATATAAGCCGTGCAATCTCTTCTTCGTATCCCGATACTCCCGGCACAGCAACAAGCCTGGCTATAAAATCCTTTGTATCCATATATCGCATCACATACCTTTCACAGATATAGTTGCCCTTAACTTATCATCTGTCCGTTATTTTTAAAGCAAGAAGTACAAAAGGCAGAAATTACGTCGCTGACGTGCTCTTGTATAACACGAGTATGTCGTCTCCTTCATCTGCAGTATCAACTGCTTTTTGAATAGCTTTGTAGCAGTCCATTTCGTGGCTTATCACTATGTCGTCCATATGTTGGGCGATACCAAAAGCGGCATTCATTGAATTTTGTGAAGCATGATCCGGGACTATAACGCAGCACTCACTGTTATTGCCAATAGTTTGTCCAATTGCTTTGTAATCTGAATCATCGATTTGTGTCCCGATGGATAACAGAGTGATTGTTTTACCAGTATCCTGACTCTTTAAATCCTGATATACATTTTCAATCTCATTAATATCGGCCATGTTGTGTACATATATTCTTACGCTCTTGTTGCTTTTGCTATCCTGGTCTTCGGATAAAGGGTTTTCAAAATTCATGAGTCCCTGTTGTATATACGTAAGATCCATGCCCTTACTCAAGCCCCACGCAACAACGGCTAAAGCGTTATATACATTATGGATCCCGGGTACTCTGAGCTTTATATTACATTCACCTTTTGGAGTTATAACAATAAACTCGCTACCCCCGGGTGTAAGCTTTATATCCCTGGCATTTACATAACATGGGCGACAGATCCCATACCCTATCAGACTGTCCCTCTTTAGCCTGTCAGCATAATAGTCGTCTACATTAACAATTATTGGCGAATTTACACCTTTTAAATGATCGATTAAAGCCCTACGGATCTCCACGTAATGGTAATCGGCTTTCTGGTTTTGAAAGTAAGTATAAAGATCTGTATAGATAAGACTGTCAAACCATACATGTCTTAGCAGCTCTTTGACTATGGCCGTATAGGAACATTCAATAATCCCTATACCTATACCCTTATACAAAGCCTGATGAAGCAGGGCATTTAATGTAAAAGGATGAATGGCATTTTCATGTATGGTACATATTTCGTCTCCTATTTGACAATAAGAAGCACCTATAACTACTCCCGGTTCCTTTGAGGCATCCAGTATTGATTTTATCATCCAGCCAATGGTAGTTTTACCATGTGATCCTGTAATCCCGACCAATTCCATGCTTTGGGACGGATTCCGATAGAAGTTTCTTGCCACGGCCGATATAAACCGGTCAACATGATATGTTTTAATAAATGTCACATCGTAGGGAAGAACATCCTGGTCCTGCCCAATACATACAGCTACAGCCCCCTGTTCTACGGCAAGCTGGACAGCCTGCTCATAAGGAAGCTTGCTTATCTCAGGACTGTATATGAATAAATAGCCATGCTCCACCTCATGTGGATCAACGGCTATTCCATTCACCTCAATCTTTCTGAAGCCAATCATCTCATAAACCGGCGTGCTGACCAACAATTCCCTTAAAAGCATAAAGTTTTCACCTTCTATCATATATACTGCTGACGCATTTATTATAACACAGTTTAGTATTAATGACTACGAACTTAATTTGTTCCACTGCTACGTCTGTCATTGGCGTTAGTATTCTAATCATCATCTTTGCTGGTCATAATACCATCAAGGGTATCCAGCTCTGCCAACAGACTTTGGTATGTCAAATTATGAGGCAACCGGACATAGAATTTTGCCTGAATCCACTGTTCGTCGCTGGGCTGAATTTTAATATCTCGGATATTAACCTTCAGTTTCCCCAGATGTTCAGTTACTTTAGCAATTTGGCCCGGGGTATTGCTGATATCCAATTCAATTACTACCGTTCCGGCATTCCTTCTGAACAAAGCTTCTATTCTCTTCAGCAATATCAAAGCTACATACACCAGCAGGGCAGCAAATATGGATATCTGGTATAAGCCGGCTCCAACTGCCAATCCAATGCATGCAACCACCCACAGACTGGCAGCTGTAGTTAATCCGCGGACCCGTGCATCGTCTTTGAGTATCGTACCTGCTCCCAGAAATCCAATGCCACTTATTACCTGGGCTCCCAGCCTGGCAGGATCAAGATTTACCAAATTATGGTACGTTTTGAATATATATTGAGAGGTTATCATCACCAGTGCTGAACCCATACATACCAGTGTATGGGTGCGAAATCCGGCGGGTCTGTTGGTTATTTCCCTTTCAAGGCCAACGAGACCGCCAAGAGCCATTGCCAGCACCAGCTTTAACCCATCCTCCAAAACCATGATATCCCTCCGCAATTAATTTATAAGCTCTTTTCAACTTTTCAAAAACTCTACAGTTTTTTCAATTACCTCCTGCTCCCACTCAAATTTATTGAATGTGTGATCGGCACCTTCCAAAACGTGCAGCTTCGCTTTGTCCCCGTAAATCTCCAGATATCTGTGTGATGTTTCCAACGGAACAGCTTCATCTTTATCCCCATGCAGAATTAACACCCGTTTATCATAAGAAGAGGCAATTTTAAATATATCCAGCGAGGTTACATCCTCAACAAAAGCCTTACCTACAAGGTTTCCGCCGTGGTCATAATATTCCATTTTGCTGATATTGACTCCTGCCGCCTCCATTTCACGGATGGAGTTCTGAATCAATTCTCCCATATTACCTGCGGGTGCCCACAGACATAGAGCAGCGATATCCTCGGAATGAAGCCCGGCAAGCATGCTGGCAACAGCCCCGCCCATGCTGAGACCGACTGCATATATTTTGTCCTGATCCACAAAGTCCAAAGATTTGGCATATTCCAGAATTGCCTCGGCATCTTTCAGCTCTCCCGATAGTGTCATATCCTTAAATTCGCCATCGCTCTCTCCGCTGCCCAGAAAGTCAAACCTCAGGCTTGCAATACCCGCCTTCTCCAACATTCTGGATAATTTTACAAATATAAAGTGGGGTTCCATTTTATTACCGGTAAAACCATGGAAAATTAACGCCATAGGAACTTTTCCGGTGAACCCATCCGGTGTATGTAACATCCCTCTTAATACCATACCGTTTCTTTGAATTTCCACTGCCTTCTGCATAGTACACCTCTCCCTTTTATTCTTTTTTACATAGTATTTTGTACCAGTTTTAGTATACTATTTTTTTTTACTAATTACTATATATTTTATAAAAGCATTATAAATTCCTATAGTTGCTTGAAAAGAAGCATCTTAAGCCATAAATGAAATGATGTGAAAACAAATGAAGTGGCAGGTTGAAGGAATGGAAGCAATAATTTATAAAACCGGTTATGTATAAGTAGGGCGTAGAAAGCCCTACTTTTATTTATTTCGGCTGTATTCTGTTGAGCAGTTCGTTAATCTCTTCCGCAAAACCTGATATAGGCTTACCTTTGCCGATGTCTCTGAAAATATCCCTGATACGGTTTACCACATCAGGATCCGCGGTAACAGCCACCCGATCAATTCTGGGATCTGTTTTTTTCACAACCTGATCTATCTTTTTCTTGATAGCATCAGTCATTTTTCCCTTATATTGATCGCTAAATTGTACACCTATCATCGCAGTATTACCGGTGATAACACAGGTGGCCGACTCAACTTCATTAAGATCGGCTACCTTATTGGCAATTTTAGCAGCCCTATCAGTATACTGTCTATTGTCTACCCTTGTAGGCGTAACATCCGGAGCAGGTGGTGTTGTGGGTGTCCTTGGGACAGTCTGTCTGGTTGTACGCGGTACATTCGTGTCATTCCGCCGTCCCTGTTGCTGCTCCTGCCTGGGTGTCTGCATTTGGGTACAGGCAGCAATAGTTGTTAAAATCAAAAATAAACAGACAAACAAAACAAGGGACTTTTTAGTCATTTTCATCGCCTCCTTGTATTTAGTTTGTCTGTTGAGCTGCTTTTTATTAAATGAAATATAATGCAGGTATAGATAAAGCTGTTATGCATTATTATTTGTTTTATTTCTAAAATTATATTTGGAAATTTTTATTTTTTTATAAGTTTCTTAAGGTTTTCACAGTAGGGAGGATAAACAACTCCCAGTTCCGTAATTATAGCGGTCACATAGATATGCGGTGTTACATCAAAAGCCGGATTGGCCACCTTAACCCCATAAGGTGCAACCCGGATTCCCCCTATATGAGTAACTTCCCGCTCATCCCTCTCTTCTATGGGAATGTGTTGGCCGCTTTCCAGCGAAAGATCCAATGTGGAGACGGGAGCTGCTACATAAAAGGGAATATCGTTTTCTTTAGCCAGAACGGCCAGGCTGTATGTCCCGATTTTATTGGCCACATCACCGTTGGCGGCAATTCTGTCGGCTCCAACTATTACGGCTGTTATAGTACCATTTTTCATAAAGTAACCAGCCATGTTGTCGGTGATCAGGGTTACGGGAATACCATCCTCCATCAATTCCCATGCAGTCAGCCTTGCACCCTGAAGATAAGGCCTTGTCTCATCAGCAAATACCGATATATTCTTGCCTGCTTCATGAGCAGCCCTTATCACTCCCAAAGCCGTTCCATAACCAACGGTGGCCAGTGCACCTGCGTTACAGTGGGTAAGTATAACATCCCCGTCCTTTATAAGCTCCTGCCCCCAGCGGCCTATTCTGCGATTTATTTCTATATCCTCCTGTGCCATATTGTTTGCCTCATTAAGCATCATGTCCTTTATATCGTCAACCGGCTTATCTTTATTGTCCCGGACCACTTTAAGCATACGCTGTATTGCCCAGAACAGGTTGACGGCTGTAGGACGGGTTTTCCTAAGTGTTTCAGCTGCCGCTTCAATGTGGTTTATAAAACCTTCGATGTCATCGCTTTTATACTCAGCAGCACCAAGCACCAGGCCATAGGCTGCCGATACACCAATAGCGGGAGCACCACGGACTATCATATCCTTTATGGCCTGTGCCACATCATTACAGGTATAACACCGGATATATTTTTTTTCATGAGGGAGCACCGTTTGATCAATGAGGCAAAGCACATTATCTTTCCATTCCAATGTTTTGATTTTTAATCCCTCCCAATACTACTGCTGCTGACGCTAATCGTTTCTGCCTTTAATTAATCCATATTTTTATACATCACAACAATCACAATCAACGTCGACATCCAATTTTTCTATCATTGTCAGTATTAAATTTTTGACTTTCTCATTATTCTCCTGGAATACGCGATAAACTTCCTGATGAGTTACAGGTGCAATATCATCACGACCTTCAAGACCGACATCATAATCGGTAATAAGAGCGATATTGGCATAGCATATACCCAGCTCACGGGCCAAAATTACCTCCGGATACTGGGTCATGTTAATCACTTCCCAGCCCATGCTGCTGTACCAACGGCTTTCAGCCTTTGTAGAAAATCTGGGACCCTGAATAACCACTACCGTACCGCCGTCGTGAATGGTAACACCCTGTTCTTTCCCGGTTTCCACTGCCAGTTTGCGAAGCCTTGAACAATAAGGATAAGCAGCACTGACATGGTTTACTTCAGGGCCTTCGTAAAATGTATCCTGTCTTCCCCATGTCCTGTTAACAAACTGATCGCATACAACAAAATCACCGGGTTTTATATGAGGCTGAAGACTGCCTGATGCAGTAGGTGCAATGATCTGCTTTACCCCCAGTTTCTTCATAGCATACAGGTTAGCCCTGTACGGAACTTTATGAGGCGGATACTGATGATCCTTTCCGTGTCTGGGAAGAAAAGCTACCCGTTTTTCCCCTACCTGGGCTATAGCTATCTTATCGCTTGGCGCACCATACGGAGTTGATACAATTATTTCCTCCACATCATCCAAAAAAGAATAAAAACCAGAACCTCCAAATACTCCTATGTCAGCTCTATGTTTCATGGACTTCGGCATGACCCTTCACCCTGCTCAAGGCGAAGGAATTACGCCTTCCTCCTTTCTTATGATTTGGATTCTATATTATTATTACACGTACTAACGCAAATTTCAATGTTTCAGCACATACCGGTTTTAACTTACACACCGGCCTTAACAGTCTCAAGCCATGCACGGGCAATAAGTGCATGACCGGCCTGGGAAGGATGAACACTATCGGGCGCCCAGAAAGCTGGTTCCCGTTTGGCTGACGCTGCTGCAAAAATTCCGTCCAATGGAATATACAGAGTGTTAAACTCCATGGCCAGTTCCCGGACAGCATGGATTTTGGGATCTATATCCTCACGCCATTGTTTCCGATCCTCCGGAACCGGGAGAACAAAAGGTTCACAAAGGATGATACGTGCATCCAGGTTATCCCGGATTTGGGTCAGAATCTTCCGATACCCGGATGCAAAATCGTCCACCGAAGTGGGATCATTGCTGTCGTATCTCCGCCAGCAGTCGTTGACCCCTATCAGTATTGATACCCATGTGGGTTTAAGATCGATGCAGTCCTCCTTCCATCTTGCCACCAGGTCCTTTACCCGGTCTCCGCTTACTCCCCTGTTAATAAATTTAACCTTCTTTTCCGGATAAATTGCGTTAAACCATGCTGCAACCATCTTAGGATATCCCGAGCCTAAATCCAGATCGTTGTCTCTATCCCGTCCGCAATCGGTAATACTGTCACCCTGGAATAATACCACAGCGCCATCTTCTATCAGTGTACTCATTATAAACCCTCCCATTTGTTGGTATTATATCGATTTGGTTGTTTGTCCCAAAAACACTTTACAGGAGTAAACTACAAAAATGCTGAACGATGCTACATAAGCATTTTTATACCACCCCTGATAAAATGCAGGGAAAACCCAACCAAAAATATACCCAATGCGAAAATTACCCAACGGTACACATCATTGCTGATAAACCTCTTGCCTCTTGATACACCAACGGAAACAGCTGAGTACCATACAAGGTCCGACATGATGTGCCCAACGTAAAAAAGAGCTACTCCTAAAAGACCAACAGCATATGCCTGGCGGATTAACTCCATCCCGGTTGACGCCCACCACAGTATAAAGTAGGGATTGGTAATGCTGACCAGAATTCCCGCCCAAACCAGGTTCCTCATGCTGGAACCGCCTTTATTATTGCTGTCCAACGATATGCTTTTCTGAAGGGCAGACTTTACCATTCCATAACCCATCCAGGCCAGGAAGCCTCCCCCCACCAGACCAATTAAACCTGCAATTTTAGGATTTTCAAAAAATTCCCGCAAGCCAAAAGCCATAACAATAACCAGAACCAGCTCCAGAATACCATGCCCCAGTACTACCAGCGGTCCGGCCAAATACCCTCTTTTTAAGCTGCCGTCAATGGTGACGCCCAGCATCGGCCCCGGCATCATTGCTCCTGAAAATCCTATCATAAATGAACTTAGAAAAATTCCCCATACTTCCATACCACCATGTCTCCTTTGCTTATAATAAATGAATCTTTTATATTTTATAAACTTTTTTAGACTTTTTAATAAACCAATATTTCCTTTAGCTTCAATTATGCGTAGAGAATAAAAAAACCATGTCTGTGCATAATATCAGGTACAATAAAAAAAGCAGGTGAGCATTATGCCAAGAAGAAAACGGATCCAAAAAGACGATGTCATAGAAGATATACTGCAGGATAAAAGCGCGTACGGTGAGTTTGTATCTACCTTCCATGCCTGGACAGGTCTGGAGGGAACTCACAAGCGGGGCGCAGAACTTCAGGAAAAAGGTAAACAGAAAACGGAAAACCGCAAAACCCTGGACAGCATAAACACAAAGGAAGAATAACCAACCATAATATTATAGCTTAGACGGAAAACTGCACAGTTGCTCTAGTGGACATTTGCTGCACAGCGGTTTTTTGTTGGCACAGTAGTTGTTGCCCAAAGCAACGATCAATGCATGGTATTCGTTGTAAAGTGCCAGGTCCGGCGGAATATTGTCCATAAAGAACCTCTGTAACGGACGATATTCTATATCTGGTTCAACCATAGCCAACCTTGAAAATATCCTTTTTGTGTAGGCATCCACAACAAATACCGGTTTTTGTGCTGCATAGAGAATTATACTGTCGGCCGTCTCCTCTCCGATACCGTATATACTCAGGAGCTCGTCCCTCAGGGACCAGAGCTCCTTTTTAAATAACAGTTCAAGGGAACCATCATAATTGTCAATCACATGTCTGCAGAAGGCCCGTAGTTTCTTTGCCTTTATATTATAATACCGTGTGGGCCGTATCAGCTGCGCCAGTTCCTCCTGATTTGCACGGGCAATTGACCCAATCTCAAGCATATTACTGTTTTTCAAGTTCGATATAGCCTTCTCGACATTCCTCCATGCAACGTTTTGGGTAAGTATCGCCCCTATCGCTACTTCAAAAGGCGTATCTGCCGGCCACCAGTGTCTGGGTCCAAAATGCCGGTACATCTTATTATATATATCCATAAGTTTATCTTTAATCAATTCATCATTCATTTCTGCCGTTATCCTCCGACGCTCATACAAGTATATTAAAAAAATAATATTAATTTAAAATATAAACAATTTGGACGCAATATGTCAACCTAACTGCCGGATTCCAGTTCAAAAAACCACTGCTGTCCAAATACATCCACGATATGTATTGCCGGTATACAACTTGCCGTCACATCAATCTTCAAACGTTCCTGTAAATATGGAGAGCTAGCGGTTCGTCCGGAAGAATTCCGTACTTTAAATACATTTCCTTCAATATAACCGGCTGCCCAGTAATCTACAAGATCCAGCGGATCTAAGTTAAGCCCCTTAACAGAGGATCCCAGATCACAGTCTGTATTTTTAAATTTTGTATACATTTCAGGTATGTCATATCTGCATAGCCTAATCTCAACCTGAGCATTGCCTATCCTGGTATATTTCAGATCTATCCCGGGATATATGTCGCTATCATCAATAAGATATCCTTGCTCCATCTCAACTTCTAACGCTGCATCTCCATCAATATCCCGTTTCAAATGCATGTCACATATCTCATATCTGCCAGTTTGCGCAGGATAAACCATGCTGCTCTCATCCTCCAGATACGGAGATGCGGGATCCTTGATAGACATACAGTGATGAAACAGGAGTTTTATATTGGAATTACCGCTATGAATATTTCCTGTCAGACGTTTTCTACAGGTATGCAGCGAAAAAACACCGTTGTCTGCGCCAATCCAGTTTCTCCTCAGTCTTTGGGCAACAACAAGGGTGGTACCTGAACCGGCAAAAAAATCAGCTACAATATCCCCGGGTCTGGATGACGACAAAATGATCCGTTCCAACAAAGCCTCAGGTTTCTGGGTATCATATCCGTTCCTTTCGGGATCCCTCTGGTGAAGATGGGAAATATCATCCCATACATCACTGGGGTATACTTTGTCGTCTTCATAATACCTGTATTCCTTTTCACCGGATTTTATGGACCAGAACACCCGCCCTTCCTCGTCAATCCCCTGTTTCATATGGTTACGCCTTGTCCTTCCCCTTGGGACACCAACCGCTTCCAGATTAAAATAATGATCACGCGATTTCCGGTAGAACAAAATGGTATCATGCTTCCGGCTGAAGTGTTTTTTTGCCCTTCCCCCGCTCCGGTAATGCCATATTATCTCGTTCAGCAGATTCTCCTCACCAAATATTTCATCCAGCATAATGCGAAGATATGCACTGGTACGGTAATCTACGTGGAGAAATAGAGAACCTTCCGGCGACAGGAGATGATATGCATAGGTTAAAACCTTTCTCATCTTTGATAAAAAGGCTTCTTTTCCCGCTTTCCCCATGTCATCATAGGCGATATGTTCAATAATATATTCCCGATTCCCCCTCCATCCTTCAACCCCAACCGGCTGTTTAAAACGGAATGTTTGTCCCGTCATAAATGGAGGATCCATATATATCAGCTGTATCCTATTCCGGTATTTATCAAGAATTAAGGGAAGAAGTTTCAGTACATCACACCAGTAGAATTTGCCGGTTATACTATGCGCATCAGTCTCCGCTGTATTAACCGGATAATTGTGTTCTTCCCGCCCGATAGCAGTTTGTCTGAGCCTAATCAAACCCATCACCATGTTTTTAAGTTTATCCAAGCTTTTATTGTTTAATATCACCACTTGGCATGCATCAGGAATGTACAGATATATCTGCAATAAAACCAAGCAGCCATACATAAAGTATGGCTGCTGTAATTACATTACTCCATGCTGATGACTTTTACCGGACATTTTTCCACACACTGCCCGCAGCCCGTACACTTATCCTGCAGAACCCTGTGTTTCTTTTTTACATCGCCTTCAATCGCATCAAATTTGCACACCCTTTTGCATGCAGTACAGCCTATACAGTTTTCTTCATCGATTACTGCTACTTTCCGCTTTGCAAAATCGGCGTATATAGTACCGGTGGGACATTTTTCAGCACATACCATACAGTTTACACATTTATCATAATCTATCTTAGCAAGGTTGTCGGCAAACTCTATTGCATCGAACTGGCATGCCTTTACGCACAGTCTGCATCCGATACAGCCGACCTTGCAGTAATCCCTGACCTGCCTGCCGGGATCTTTAGAGATACACAGCACCTGTACCAGGCTGGATTCCGGTATAAGTTCTATTAAACCCTTAGGACAGGCCTCTACGCATATACCGCATCCGGTGCATTTATCCGGATTAACAACCGCAATCCCGTTATCAATATATATTGCATCAAAAGGACAGGCTCTCACACAGGTTCCAAGCCCAAGACAGCCATATCCGCATCCTTTGAATCCATCAGCCAGCATGGAGGCAGCTACACAATCTTCTATACCTTTATACTCGTATTTATCTACAGCATTTTCACAGTCTCCCTGACATAAAACACGGGCAATCCGGCGCTCTCTGTCTTCCACATCTACCCCCATTATGCTTGCCACTTGCCTGGCTACATTTGTACCTCCGACGGTACACCCATCAGCCGGTGCTTCGCCTGCAGCTACAGCAGCAGCAAATGCATCACAACCGGGGTATCCACAAGCACCGCAGTTGGCTCCGGGGAGGACATCACGTATGGTCTCCACCCGGGGATCGGTTTCAATTGAGAATTTTTTCGATGCAACGGCCAACAATATACCAAATAAAAGTCCCATACCTCCCAAGCTGAGCAGGGACAGTAGTATCACATTCATACCTCTACCCCCCTATTTTATAAGCCCCTGGAATCCTAAAAATGCCACCGACATCAAGCCAGCTGTTATAAGAGCTATTGGAAAACCCTTAAGCGGCTTGGGTATATCCGACAGCTCCAGCCTTTCACGTATTCCGGCAAACAGTACTATGGCAAGAGTAAAACCAAGGGCAGCACCAATTCCATTAAATAGTGCCTGAATTAAATCATACTTTTCATCGATATTGATTATTGCAACCCCTAAAACTGCACAATTGGTCGTAATAAGGGGTAGATATACCCCCAGAGCCTTGTACAATGTAGGGCTTGATTTCTGAATAACCATCTCAACAAATTGCACAAGACAGGCTATAACAAGGATGAACACAATTGTCTGTAAATATTGAATATTTAACGGCTCTAATATTCCATACTGG
>LFTM01000181.1:12785-15616 GCA_001513505.1 Clostridiales bacterium DTU092
CCGCCGCTCCCATACCGACAGCAGTCTCTACCCTCTTTGACACACCAAGAAATGGACAGATCCCCAAAAACCTTGACATTACAAAATTGTTTATCAATATAGAGCTTAATAATATGAGAAATATCTTACCAATATACTCCATATTTGCTCCCCCTATTTATTCTCCAACTCAAACAATTATCTGGTTTTTACCTGAACTATGACTGTTCTGTTTCGCCTGTCAGCTTATTAAGCAAACCCAGCACCAGTCCCAGGGTTATAAATCCTCCGGGCGGCAGTATCATGATAACAGCTGGATTGAAGCTTCCAGGAACCACCGGCATTCCAAACCAGGTACCTGCCCCCAGTATTTCCCTAATAGACCCTAGTAAAAGCAGCGCCAGGGTAAATCCTATACCCATACCCAGTCCATCAACTATGGATGGCAGAATTGAATTTTTTGACGCAAAAGACTCGGCTCTTGCCAGAATAATACAATTTACAACAATAAGCGGGATATAAATTCCCAGGCTTTCATATAATGCAGGGACGAAGGCTTGCATGACCATATCAACTATCGTAACAAAAGTGGCAATAATTACTACATAGGCCGGAATTCTGACTTTGGAAGGAATAAAATTCTTAAGAAGGCATATCACCAGATTTGATCCTACAAGTACGAAGGTAGTTGCCAGCCCCATACCTATCCCGTTTATAGCGCGTGTGGTCAGAGCCAGTGTAGGACACATCCCCAAAACCAATCTAAACGTAGGATTTTCTTTTAGTACACCATTAAAAAATACTTTGGAAATCTTCATCTGCCCTCACCCCCGTCCTTCAAAACCTGATTGTACAGAGTTATTGCGTCATTTATGCCTTCGATAATCGCCTTTGATGTTATCGTAGCTCCGGTTATAGCCTCTACCTCTTCATCTTTTGTAGGTTCACCATTTACAGCGTTCAGAGGATTCTCAACCGGTTTACCGATAAACTGTTCCAAATATTCCGGGTCGGCAGCCTTGGCACCCAATCCCGGGGTTTCACTGTGGTTAACAACGGTTATTCCGGTCAGTTTAGCCTCGGAAGCACTAATTCCCACATACAGCTCCATGTCCCCACCGTATCCTTTGGATACTATTTTAAATACATATCCGACTCCTGTGTCTCCCGCTCTTCCTTCGTAGACCTCTACAATCCCCGGATATTCGTTCTGATATTGAGATATATCCACAGTGTTGAACTGCTCTCCATCGGGTAATACGGCCTTTCTTGACTCAATAGCGGCCTGCTCATTCTGCTGTCTGATGGGCTCCTGGGTAACGGCATGAGTAACCCCCAAAGCAAGGGCGGCTACTGCTGTTATGATAAAAAGCTTAATAACCATTTTGACTGAATCAGACACCGGGCTTCACCTCCCCATATATACGGGGCGTGGTATATCTATCAATCAACGGGGTGGCTATATTCATCAGCAATATGGAATAAGAAACCCCTTCAGGATACCCTCCGTATATACGGATAATGGAAGTTAGTATCCCGCAACCTATCCCCATTATTATCTGACCTTTGGGAGTTACAGGCGATGTTGAATAATCGGTAGCCATAAAGAAAGCTCCCAAAACCAATCCGCCTGAGAAAATGTGATATATACCGTTTCCGGTAAATAAACCCTGGGGCCCTATTATCCAGGTTAACAGTGCTACCGTACCAATAAACGATAACGGAATCCTCCAGTTTATAACTCTTCTATATAACAGGTAGGCAGCTCCCAGTAATAAAGCCAGATTTGAAGTTTCTCCAATACAACCCCATGGGCTGCCTATAATAATTTCCCATAATGAGGGAAGCTGACCCATTGAACCCTCAAGTCCTTTCAGTATGGCCAACGGTGTAGCCGAACTCACGGCATCGGCTCCGGCTCTAAACCATGCGGTCATATGAACAGGCCATGCTGCCAGAAGTATTGCCCGGGCAGCCAGAGCCGGATTCATAAAATTGTGCCCCAGTCCACCAAAAGCCTGCTTAACCAAAGCTATTGC
The DNA here is from genome assembly GCA_001513505.1 of Clostridiales bacterium DTU092. Classification (GTDB taxonomy): domain Bacteria; phylum Bacillota; class Clostridia; order Caldicoprobacterales; family Caldicoprobacteraceae; genus DTU074. The sequence goes on from LFTM01000181.1 coordinate 14,804, forward strand.
AATAACGGATCCAACCACAGGCAGCCATAAAGGAACGGCCGGTGGCAGGTTAAAAGCCAACAGTATTCCCGTTACCACCGCACTCCAGTCACGTATTGTAACCGGTTTTTTGGTTAATTTCTGTATAACAGCTTCCGTTACAACAGCCGCTAGTACGGATACGGTAATAATTAAAAGTACCCTTCCCCCGAAAAAATACGCCGCAGCTACAGTCGCAGGAATAAGTGCCAGCACCACATCCAGCATGATACGGGATATGGATTCTTTGGAATAAATATGGGGGGAAGAAGAAACTATTAATGAATTCATCATATTCCCCTCCCGCATTTTATCGCAAATTATATGCAACATATCCAATTCGGCAGTATGATAATTTCATCCCTATATTTTTACAAGGCTGCATTACAGCGATATCCCGGCTGAACCCTTGCTTAGCGGACAGCCCGTTTCCTTTTTTCAGTAATCATACGTTTTGCTACACGTATAGACTGTGTCAAAGGACGTTTTGCCGGACAAGTATACGAACAACAGCCGCATTCTATACAATCCATAGCGTGGAACTTTTCACTGTTATCATAATCCTCTTTCAAAGCATATGCACTTATCATCAAAGGCATAAGATTCATAGGACATGCATCTACACACTTTGCACAACGGATACACGGTCCGGCATCCGGAATTTCCACCTGTTCCCGGGTTAATACCAGGATCCCTGAAGTACCCTTTATAACAGGCACACCCAATGAGTATTGCCCAATTCCCATCATAGGACCGCCGGATATTACCTTGGCAGGTTCCCCTACCAGCCCGCCG
>LFTM01000046.1 GCA_001513505.1 Clostridiales bacterium DTU092
ACATTTCCTTTTTCAAATTTACATATTTGGTTATCGAAAATGGTAGTAGCAGCCAAAGGATCGTGGAATGTTATTTTATCGGCTTGCTCAAACCATACAGAAGAAAAATCAAGGACCGGTTCAAGCAAGGGAGCCTTAAACCTGCTGCGTACCTCATCCGAATTCATGGTTACCTGACAGGTCACATCCAAACCTATGGAACGATGTATATTAACCTGACTGTTGTATACAATTGCAGTAGCATAAGGGTCACATATCGCATTCCATTCCAAAGGACCTACACCCGGTAATTGATTGGTAAACACTCCACACATCATTACAAGCCCCTTGAGAAGTTTTGGTATCTCCTGATCCGTTTTAAAAAGCAGCGCAATATTGGTAAGAGGACCAATTGTAAGTAAAACCACTTCACCCGGATTTTCACGAATTGTTTTTCGTAAAAATTCAACAGCCTGGCCTTCTGGAAAGCTTGTCTCATGTTTCCAGTTGCCCAATACTCTTGCCTGCTGTGCCACCGGCTGCCTTTGGGGGCCTAGCAAAGGTTCTTCGGCACCCGGGTAAATTGGGATATCCTTCCCAGCTACATTACACAAAACGCTTGCCAGCATAGCACGTTTTTCAGCCTCACCGCTGACTGTAGTTATTCCCATAAGCTGGCATTCAGGATTTGAAAGAAGGTAAGCCAGACACACCGCATCATCAATATCGCTTCCAATATCAGTATCGAGGATAACCTTAACCGGCATTTTCTATCCCATCCTTTCATAAACACAATACTGTTATTTATTTTATCATACAATAGGCCTGATGGGATAAAATTCCCAAAACAAAATTCGAATTTCATGTTTATTTTTTTAAAATATGGTTAAGATATTAAACGTAAAAGTTACCCAAACCCCCAAACCCCTTACATAAGGGCCGCTGGTTGCGGTCCTTTTATTTATATAAAAGGTATTAGATCAGCAAGACGGTCAAAAATATAATCGGGTTTTACCACGGATTTTTCCACATCCTCCCGTCTGGTTTCGCCTGTAAGGACAAGCACGGTAGTTATTCCGTGGTCAGCACCAATGGCTATGTCGGTATATAGCCGATCACCTATGAAAACCATTTCTTCTCTTGTACAGCCCAGGTATTCCAGCAGATATTCGAGCGTTTCAGTAAAAGGCTTACCCAGATATTTAGGTTTAACCCCGGTGGAAGCAGTTATAAGCGCACATATGGAGCCGCAATCAGGGATAAAACCATTTTCCACCGGACAGTTTATATCCAGGTGGGTGGCAATAAACGGAACGCCCTGACGGATATATGTACAAGCCCGGCTAAGTTTATCATATGTCAATGTGGTATCAAAACCTACCACAACCACATCGGGTTTTTCCTCCACCAGCCGGATCCCTTTCTTGGAAAA
>LFTM01000106.1 GCA_001513505.1 Clostridiales bacterium DTU092
CAGCTGGCGAAATGGCAGGCTATGAGCGCGGGAGTGTTGAAGATGCCGGTGGTTCTGAGAATATCAATTGGTTCCAAGTATGGTGCACAGCATTCCCAGGACTGGACGTCGCTGGCAGCTCATATACCTGGATTGAAAGTGGTGTTCCCGGCTACTCCCTATGATGCAAAAGGGCTTATGAATGCGGCTTTGATGGGTACCGATCCCGTTGTATTCTTTGAGAGCCAGAGGATTTATGATATAGGAGAGCTTTTCCATCTGGAGGGAGTACCTGAGGGATACTATGAGGTTCCGATAGGTGAGCCGGATATAAAGAAGGAAGGAAAGGATATTACCATCCTGACGGTGGGAGCTATGCTTTACAGGGCTCTTGATGCTGCTAAAATACTGGAAGAGAAATACGGCCTTTCTGTGGAAATTATTGATGCCAGGACTATCGTACCTTTTAACTATGACAAGGTACTTGAGTCAGTCAAGAAAACAGGAAGGATTATTGTCACCGGTGATGCATGTGAAAGGAGCTCACACCTTAAAGATTTTGCCCAAACCATTGGTGAACTTGCTTTTGACTATCTGGATGCTCCACCTGTCGTGGTAGGTGCCAGAAACTGGATAACACCTGCCCATGAGCTGGAGGAGTTTTTCTGCCCTCAACCTGACTGGATAATTGATGCTATTCATGAGAAGATTCTTCCATTGAAAGGGCATGTTGTAAAAAACAATTTTACAATGAATGAGCTGTTGCGGCAGAAAAGACTAGGGGTTTAATACGCGTAATCAGATTTTGTATCTATTCAATAATGAAAGAAGGGATAGATTGATGGATAAAGCATTAAGGGGTTTGGAGAGGATTTCAAAAGCTGTTGGAGTGTTTCCGGATTTTGTTCAGGGTGGTGGCGGTAATACTTCTGTAAAGATTGATAAGGAACTGATGGCCATAAAAGCCTCGGGCTACAGACTGGAGCAGGTGACACCTGATGATGGCTTTGCAGTTGTTAATTACAGGAATGTTATAAAATATTTTGATGAGACAGATGAAAAAGATGATGTGGTATTTGAAAGGGAAGGAGCCGATCTGATAAAACAAAACACTCTGCATATGGAAGGATACAAAGCTTTACGCCCTTCGGTAGAGGTTGGTTTCCACTCCATCCTCAAGAAATTTGTGATTCACACCCATCCGGTGTATGCCAATATTTTATGCTGTTCGGAGAGCGGGGAAGAACTTATAGCCAAGTCTTTTAAATCATCGGGAATCCCTTGGATATGGGTGCCGTACACCATGCCCGGTTTTTATCTAACCTATAGAATAAAGCAAATAATAGATGAATATAAAGAAACCAGTAAAAGTTTCCCTCAGGTTATATTCATGCAGAATCACGGATTGGTTGTTACTGCAGATGATGCGGAGGAGTGTATCGAGCTTCACACAAAGGTAAATAATGTGATAAAGGAGTTTTTTAACATATCCGAGCCGTATCCTGAAATAAAACTGGAGCGGCGTGGTGATTCTGAATTTGTGGGGGAAACCGAGTTTACAGTGAACTATATCCGAAATAATCCCATTGATTTGGGGTTTTTCGGCAGGGTTCTGTACCCGGATCAAATAGTTTATTTAGGAGACGATCAGATTGCCATAGACGAGATAAGCAAAAAGATCAATATTATTACCGAAACCGGTCAGGTTATTTACAGAACCGGATACCTTGAATCCAGGACCATCGAGGAAACTCTGACTGCATACCTTTATGTCGTTCATCATATTGAAAGTAACGGGCTAAAACTCAGTACCATGAGCAGTGAGGACATAAACAGAATAAAAAACTGGGATGCTGAGAAGTATAGGAAAAAGATGGTGAGCGAACGAAAATAAAAGGGCGATAAAGCCCTTTTATTTTCGTTTCTATTATTTAACTGATGCCTCTTCGGCACCTGTTGTAACCATATGTTTGTATTTTATCCGTCCGGGGAGGTAATAAGCTATTGGATAAAATACCACAGCCAAAACTATTGCCCACAGGACATCCTTTATGGAATGCTGCTTTATTAGTACGGTAGAAGCGCAGATGAGCAGCATGCATATAAGCGAAGCCAGCTTAGCCAGACGGTTTTTCTTAAATCTGGAACTTTTAATTAATGCTACGTGGACGGCTATAGAGTTATAAACATGAATGCTGGGCGCAACGTTGGTAGGAGTATCGGTGGCGTATATATGTTTGATCATTCTTGAAAATATATCGTTTTCAGTTATTACGGGTCTTAGCTGTTGTCCATTAGGAAACATTAAGTATAGTATGTAACAAAGGTACATACCGCCAAACATATATATGCACAGCCGGTAATAATCTTTTTTTGACACCAAACCAAGATACAAAAATCCAATGCCCATGTATATGAACCAGAAAAGATACGGTACAACAAAATATTTGACAAATGGAATATAGTTATCCAATGGGGAGTACATAATGTATTTTGGCTGCACAGTACGTTCGCAGTATTGGAAGAATATCTGTGCAAAACCATACAGTGATACCAGTGAAAAATGTTTATACTTGTATATTAGCTCTTTAAAATCAAGCTTTTTTCTGTGTTCCAGTTTCATTCCCAAACCTCCATATGTCATCTAAAGAAAGTAATACAGCATGGCAGCACAAATACATGCTCCTGACAATAAACGATCTGCCCTGGGTTACCAGGTTGGCTTTTATATTATAAAATACGTACTTGTATGCGTCGTTCATAAATCAGGGTTATTGCTGAAAAACAGCGTAATAAGCCCGATGCTACGGATGTCCAACAAGGATTATACTACAAAGTCCTTTGTTAAAATCTTAAAGTTTCATAAATTTTTCCTGTATTCATATAGAATAAATGTAGTTAGTGTAAAATTACTCTGGGAAAAAATAAACAAATAAAAGAAAAGAGTATCTCCTCTGTGATATAATA
>LFTM01000172.1 GCA_001513505.1 Clostridiales bacterium DTU092
TGATGTGGATCTGCTGCGCTGGTTTACCGGGAGCGAGATAGCGTCTTGCGACGGATATATCATAAAATCCGGTTATGCTCAATACGAGACTTTCTATGACAGCGTACATGCATTAGTGAAAATGGAGAATGGCGTGGTAGCTTCACTGGAAGCGGACTGGTGGATGCCGGATTCCTATTTTACTTTTGGGGACGGAAGAATCTTCTGCGTAGGTACCAAAGGAAGGGCTGAAATACGAACAACCGGAGATCCGGAAAGCAATAGTGAACCATACGGACTGTGGATCCGCAACACACATAACTATGAAAGAATTAAAGTCCCATCAATACCGGTAACACTGGCACAGGATTTTGTTAATCGCATACAGGGCAGTAAGGAAGTCATCATCTCCAATGAAGACGTGCTGATGGCAAGCCTTGCTGCTATTCAGATCGACGAAAGTCTGGATGTGATAAATCGTTGTTGAGGGAGCTGTCATTTTTGATGCACAAACATAACCGTAGAATTGATACCGTTAAACAAAAATATTTATTGAAGATGCTTAAATTATCCCTTACAGTAATGCATGTAAGGGGAATATAAATGTAAAGGAGAGGTTTTTATGTCTGCTATGCGACTAAGTTTTACGACCTTGTCCTGTCCGGATTGGGATTGGGATACAATACTTCAGCAAGCAGCAAGGTTTGGGTTCCATGGAATTGAGCTAAGAGGTGTTAGGGACGAAATGTACCTGCCCAGGCTGCCGCAGTTTTTGCCTGAAAATATTGATAACACCATGGCCCAGTTAAGAGACAAGAATCTGGCTATATCGTGTCTGGATACATCCTGTAAATTCGATGATGATGAAAAATTTCACAACTCCATTCAGGAAGGCAAGGACACCATTGACCTTGCACAGCGGTTAAAAGTACCTTACATAAGAGTATTTGGGGATTCAATTCCGGAACTTTCACATATGGAAAAAACCATCGATCAGATAGCACGGGGATTAAATCTATTGGGTGAATACGCCCGGGACAAGGATGTTTACGTGCTTATTGAAACACACGGTGATTTTGCAGACTCCAACAGACTATTGAAAATATTGCAAAAAGTTCACGCCGGTAACCCGGTAGGAGTGCTGTGGGACATTAATCACCCCTATATGTTTTTCAAAGAGGAGATGTCCGAAACATATGCAAAGCTGGCTCCCTATATCAAGCATGTTCACGTAAAGGATACAAAGATAGTAAACGGAGAATTCAAATTGAGTCTGGTCGGCCAGGGTGATCTGCCGATTGCCGAGGCTGTAGATCTGTTGAAAAAGAATGGGTATAATGGGTGGTTATCACTGGAGTGGGAAAAAAGATGGCATCCGGAGATAGAGGATCCCGAAATCGCACTGCCTGCATTTGTCGAGTACATTACCCCCCTGCTTCAGGATTAAAGATCTGTAATGCAATATTAACAGTCAGAGTTTAATACAACACTTCCACCCGTGGAAAATCGTTTTTTATGGTAAATGAAACTATGTTTAAAAGAGAAGAACTGATGCCGCATAAGCTCAGTTCTTCTCTTTTTTTATTCAAAGTTAAACCCTTATCCCAATATACGTTGTCTTTTATTTAGTCTTGTCAGATTGTGCATTTTCAATACTCAATCCCTAACCTTGCCGGCACACCTTTTTCCATATAATGCTTTATATTCTTCATTTCGGTAATCAAATCAGCTCTGCTCGCAATCTCATCAGGCACATTCCGTCCCGTCAATATCAATTCCATCTCCCGTGGCTTCTGATCAATGATCTGACACACCTGAGCCACACTTACCAGATCCCCGTGAATGGCTCCCATTATTTCATCCAGTATCAGTACATCACAGTAATTGTCCTTCATAAATTCCCTCAGCTTTTTCATCTCCTGCTGGGTTTTATCTTTAAGCCGTGCCTTTTCTTCATCGCTCAACTCCCAGAAGAACTTTTCGGTCTCTGCGAACCGGATAATGTGAAAGTCCGGTGCTAACTTCTTAACCGCCTCCAGCTCACCGGTTTCCATTCCCTTTAAAAACTGGATCATGAGTACTTTAAACCCTCTGCCTACCGCCCTTAACCCCAATCCTAATGCAGCAGTTGTCTTCCCCTTACCGTCACCTGTGTATACCTGGACATATCCTTGCTTCATAGTAAAAGCCTCCGCTCCTCTGTAAATATCTGATAAATAATTCTTCTGATACAGCGTTTTTGCTTTGTTTACACATATATTATACTAAAAAATCCAGATATATTCCCGGAATTGCCGGTTTTTGATTGCTGGCATATTAACAACATATATAGGTGAAGCTATGTATACGGATATAAGAACTTTGCAGAATATTATTCCAGCCGCTGAAGCTCCAAGGCTTTCATAATATTCTTCACAAATAAACCGATGTATGCAGAATATTATTCCAGCCACTGGAGCTCCGAGGCTAAGAGCCTGTAAACTTGCTACGGGGCCTCATCAAACTCGCTTCGCTCAAACAGTGATTCGGCTTATCCCTCCGCTGCGTTAACAGGCTCTAGGCCTCTCCGCAAGGTGGCTTCCATAATATTCTGCACACAGTGCTCATTAGTAACAGTATAGCCTAGCACAGTGCATGTGCAGAATACTATTCCAATCACTTAAGTTCCAAGGCTAAGAACCTGTAAACTCGCTACAGGCCTCCACCAAAACTCGCTTGCGCTCAGACATTGGTTCCGGCTGTCTTCCGCTTCATTAACAGGCTCTAAGCCTTTTCACAAGGTGATTTCCATAGTATTCTGCACACAAAGTCCATTGGTAGAAGAATATCATTCCAACCACTAGCTCCAAGGTGATTTCCATAATATTCAGTAAATGAAACAATCGAAAGCCAGCCAACTTATGCAAATAAAAAAGGATATGGCAGAATCACTTCCTGCCTATATCCCTTCGGTAATGCATATCCTGAAAATGTATTTTGCTCACACTTTCATACGCCTTTTTTACAGCAGAATCCAGATCATCGGCTACGGCAGTTACTCCCAGCACCCTGCCGCCGTTTGTATAGTATTCACCATCTATCTTTCGGGTTCCCGAATGAAATACAACTGTCTGAGGATCCTCCATAACCCTGTCAAGGCCAGTAATCGGATATCCTTTTTTATACTCTCCGGGGTAACCTCCCGATGCCAGAACCACACACACCGCTGCATTGTCATCCCACTGGATATCGATTTGATCCAGCCTTTTATCTATAACCGCCTCAAATATATCAACTATATCGGTCTTTAACCGCGGCAGCACGACCTGGGTTTCCGGATCTCCAAATCTCGCATTGTATTCCAGTACCTTGGGACCCTGCTCCGTAAGCATCAACCCGAAGTAAAGCACTCCCTGAAACGGCCGTCCTTCTTTAGCCATAGCTTCAATTGTAGGTTTTATTATCGTTTCTTCCACCTGTTCTGCAACCTTGGCTGTATACATCCGGCTGGGTGAAAAAGCTCCCATCCCTCCGGTATTGGCTCCCTCATCGTTGTCATAAACCCTTTTATGATCCTGGGAACTTACCATGGGAACAATGCTTTTACCATCGGTAAATGCCAGCACCGTAACTTCGGATCCAGTCAAATACTCCTCTATAATCACTCTCTGGCCCGCATGACCAAAGACATTATCCACCATCATGGATTTCAGAGCTTGTTTTGCCCCGTCAGTATTATTGGCTATTATGACTCCCTTTCCCAGAGCCAGTCCCTCTGCTTTTATGACAATGGGATACCTGACCGTTTCTGCATATTCAAGGGCTTTATGATAGTCATCAAAAGTACGGTATTCAGCAGTGGGAATTCCATATTTTTGCATGAGTCTTTTTGCGAAAACCTTGCTGCTCTCAATAACAGCCGCATCCTTTGTCGGGCCAAAGGCCTTCAATCCCTCATCCTTCAGGGCATCCACCATGCCCATTGCCAAAGGATCTTCGGGTGCTACCACAGTCATATCTATATCATGTTCCTTTGCAAAGCGCACCATTTCCGGTACATTAGTAGCTGCTATGTCAACACACTCCGCTAATTCGGATATGCCGCCGTTACCCGGTGCACAATATATCTTAGAAACTCTGGGGCTTTGGCTGATCTTCCATACAAGTGCGTGTTCGCGTCCTCCCCCTCCAACAACCAGTACCTTCAAATGCTTCCCCTCCCTCTCAACCGTTATTAGCTTGACATGTACTTTAATTAATGCTTGAAATGACGCATACCAGTGAATATCATGGAAATCCCGTACCTGTTGCAGGCATCGATTGATTCCTGATCCCTTATTGAACCCCCGGGCTGGATAATAGCAGTAATCCCTGCTTTTGCAGCTGCCTCAACACAGTCGGGGAACGGGAAGAAGGCATCGGAAGCTAAAACAGCACCCTTGACCTTGTCCTTGCTTCTTTGTATGGCATGTTCAACCGCCCAAATCCTGTTTACCTGTCCCGGCCCTATACCAAGAGACTGTTTATTCTTAGCAATGGCTATACCGTTGGACTTGGTATGCTTGACCACCTTCCAGGCAAATATAAGATCCTCCATTTCCTCCTGAGTCGGACTTTTTTCGGTTACAACTTTAAGCTGTGACATATCGGGCAGTAACTGGCTGTCGATTTCCTGCACCAGGAGTCCACCCAGTACTTTTTTAGCATCCAGTAAACCGGCCGGCAGCCTGGAAGCTATATCTTCCAGCAGCAGGATTCGGATATTTTTCTTCCTCTTCAGTATTTCAAGGGCTTCCTGTGTATAGGATGGTGCAACCACAATTTCAACGAATATTTTGTTTATCTCCTCCGCTGTAGCAGCATCTATCTCACGATTTGCAACAACAATCCCTCCAAAGATTGATACCGGATCTGCCTCATATGCCTTCATATACGCATCATAAATGGACGATGCACTGCCTACTCCACAGGGATTGGCATGTTTTACAGCCACTACCGTCGGCTCGTCAAACTCACGTAAAAGATCCAAAGCTCCGTTTGTATCGTTTATGTTATTAAAGGAAAGCTCTTTTCCATGCAACTGCCTGGCTCCAACAAGACTTCCCGGAACGGCTGCCACCTCTTTATAAAACACAGCCTGCTGATGGGGGTTTTCCCCATACCGGAGATCCTGAATTTTCTCATAGGTAAGTGTTAGAACATCCGGGAAGATTGGACCGTCGGACTGTTTTCGCAGATATTCAGCTATCAGAGCGTCGTAATGAGCCGTATGCTCAAACACCTTGGCTGCAAGCCTGAATTTAGTATTGTATGAAACCTCCCGATTGCGTTTAATCTCACCCAGCACTACATCGTAATCTGCCGGATCCACTATTACAGTTACATCCTGGAAATTCTTTGCAGCTGCTCTGAGCAATGTCGGACCACCGATGTCAATATTTTCTATGGCCTCCTGAAGCTCGACATCCGCCTTCAGTATTGTCTGTTTAAACGGATACAGATTTATTACAACAAAATCAATTGTCGATATTCCCAGCTCCTCCAGCTGTTTCATGTGTTCATCATTACTTCTGACAGCCAGTACACCGGCATGAATGGCTGGATGCAGCGTCTTAACCCTTCCATCAAGACATTCCGGAAAACCCGTTACACTGCTGACGCCGGTTACGGGAATACCAGCCTCGGCAAGAACTTCAGCGGTACCTCCGGTTGATATAATTTCTATACCCATGTCGTTAAGACCTCTTGCAAAATCCACTATGCCGGTCTTATCGGAAACACTGATAATAGCCCGCTTGTTCATTTTTCATTCCACTCCTCTTTTTATATTTAATTCATCTTTATCGATCAGTTTACAGAAAGCAGGTTGCCCGTCTCCTTTCCTTAATGAAACATCTCCCGGGCGTTATAGTCATTCATTTATACTAACCTTTCTTCCGCGAACGGTTATCCTGCCCTCAATAAACAGCTTGACAGCCCGGCACAACAGTTGGTGCTCCACTTCAAGTACTCTTTGGGCCAGCGAATTTATATCATCATCGTCCTTTACCATAACCGGCTGCTGAAGTATTATGGGGCCCGTGTCGGTACCCTCATCAACAAAATGTACTGTGGCACCCGTTACCTTAACCCCGTATTCCAAAACAGCCCTGTGCACTTTCTGGCCGTAATACCCCTTTCCGCAGAAAGCCGGAATTAACGATGGATGAATATTTATTATGCGGTTGGGATAGGCCTTAACCACATCGGGAGACAATATGCTCAAGTACCCTGCAAGCACCACCAGCTCCACATTATGCTCTTTAAGTGTTTCTAATATGGCAGCATTAAAAGCTTGATCATTATTGTAATCCTTCTTCAATATACACTTGGCTGGAATACCGTGCATTCTGGCTCTCTCCAGTCCGTATGCCGTGCTGCGGTTTGAAATTACAACTGCAATTTCACCCGGTATATATCCTGACTCTATGCCGTCAATTAACGCCTGCAAATTTGTGCCGCCGCCTGAAATAAGTACTCCAATACGCATCACGGAACAAACACCACCCCCCGGGTACCGCTCTTCACTTTACCGATTATATAAGCCGGATACCCTTCCTGGCAGAAAAGATCTGCCACATCCTCTGCATGTTCAGGACTGCACGCCAGTACCATCCCTATTCCCATATTGAATGTATTGAACATTTCCATCTCATCGATATTTCCCCACTCCTGAATCAGCTTAAAGACAGGCAGCACCGGCCAGCTTCCCATCTTTATCTCCGCCGTTAATCCTTCAGGAAGCATACGGGGTATGTTTTCAATAAACCCTCCGCCGGTTATATGCGCGGCACCCTTGATCATATTTCGGCCGATAGCTTTTAACATGCCCTTTACATATATCCGGGTAGGCTTTAACAGTTCCTCACCCACGGTACATCCTAACGAATCATATCGTTCATTGAGACGATCATTATCCATAAGTACCAGTTTTCTGATAAGCGAATAGCCGTTGCTGTGTGCTCCTGACGATGCAAGCCCTACCAGAACATCCCCTTCAGCTATTTGGGAACCGTCTATTATCCTGCTCCGATCCACAATTCCTACTGCAAAACCGGCAATATCATACTCGTTTTGTTTATAAAACCCCGGCATTTCGGCGGTCTCGCCCCCTATTAAGGCACATCCTGCCTCAATGCAGCCTTCAGCAATACCTTTTACTATTAACGCCGTCTTTTCAGGTTCCAGCTTACCCGTTGCAATATAATCCAAAAAAAATAGTGGTTTTGCTCCCTGGCATATAACGTCATTTACACACATGGCCACACAATCCTGTCCTACAGTATCATGTTTATCCATTATAAAAGCCAGTTGGAGCTTTGTACCCACTCCATCGGTTCCAGCCACAAGCACCGGCTGGGTCATCTCCGCCAGTTCCAGGGAATACAGCCCGCCAAATTTACCTATATCCCCAATAACATTTTTGTCGTATGTCTTCTCCACATATTTTTTCATGAGCTTTACCGCTCTGTATCCGGCCTCCACGTCCACCCCGGCATCCCTGTAGGTGTAGCCCATATCCTATCCACTCCTTCCCGCCATTTGAAATCCATACCGGTTTTATTCCATCTCTACGGGGTATTCCCCGCTAAAACATCCCAGACAGAAATCACAGCCACTGCTCTCCACCGTCTTTAACAGGCCGTCCATGCTTAAATATTCCAGGGAATCGGTGCCTATAATACGGCATATTTCATCCACGCTGTAGGAAGCCCCGATCAGCTGATCCTTGCTGGGGGTATCAATGCCGAAATAGCAGGGAAATCGGACCGGAGGTGAGCTTATCCGCATATGGACCTCTCTGGCACCTGCCATCCGCAGCATCTCCACTATCTTTTTACTGGTAGTTCCTCTGACAATAGAATCATCGATCATTACGATCCGTTTGCCTTTGACCACCTTTTTTAGAGTATTCAGTTTAATCCGAACCCCTCGTTCCCGCATTGACTGGCCGGGACTGATAAATGTCCTGCCTACATACCGGTTCTTTATAAGCCCTTCACCGAACGGAATGCCTGAACCTTCAGCATATCCCAAAGCTGCAGTGGTTCCCGAATCCGGAACTCCGATAACCAGATCCGCCTCAACCGGATGCTCAGCAGCCAGAATTTTTCCTGCCTCTTTTCTGGCGGCATATACGCTTACCCCGTCTATAACACTGTCGGTTCGGGCAAAATATACAAATTCAAATATGCACAAAGCCGATTTCAAGGGAGTTGGTGTCTGAATACTCTTCAGACCGTCCCTGGTGATTATTATAATTTCACCCGGCTTTATATCTCTTATAAACTCGGCATCCACAACGTCAAAAGCACATGATTCAGATGCAACTACATAGGAGTCCCCTATTTGCCCCAGCGCAAGCGGACGCATACCATATGGATCACGTATGGCAATAAGGGTATCCTCGGTCATTAAAACCAGGGCATAAGCCCCTTTCAGCCTGGATACGGTATTCTTTATGGCTATCTCCAATCCCTGATCAATATCCCGTGCAATAAGGTTGGCAATTACCTCGCTGTCAGTGGAGGTTTGAAACACCGCTCCGGTTTCCTCCAGCTGGATACGGAGCTGGTCGGCGTTTGTCAGATTCCCGTTATGGGCCAAAGCAAGATATCCCTTCTTATATCTTATGACAAGCGGCTGGGCATTGAGTATGCTGGTATCACCGCCAGCGGGATAACGAACGTGGCCTATGGCAATATTGCCTCCCTTTAACTCTTCCAGTCTGTTTTCCTCAAATACTTCGGAAACCAGCCCTCTATCCTTATAATGCTTTATAGTTGTTCCGTCTGCAATGGCTATACCGGTGCTTTCCTGACCCCTGTGCTGAAGAGAATACAGACCGAAATATGTCATCTCACTGACATCCAGATCGTCCCGGGCAAATATCCCAAAAACACCACATTCCTCATTTAATTTATCCAAATCAATCAAAGCTGTTTTGTACATAGAATCAAACCTCTGCTCTTTTAATTTTAAATTTATTCATAATATCTCTTCCTGTAATTTGCTGTCCTGTTGATGCACCCGTTCCGCCATGCTCCTCCGGTATTCTTTAAGCCGATCTGCAAGATGGGGATAGCGCATAGCCAGTATGTGTACCGCCAGCAATGCAGCATTTTCGCTTCCATTAACCGCTACGGTGGCCACTGGTATTCCAGCCGGCATCTGTACTATTGACAGAAGTGAATCCAGACCGTCCATCATAGAAGATTTTATGGGCAGGCCAATAACCGGCAAAACGGTATAGGCAGCCAGTACACCTGGCAGATGCGCAGCCTTTCCAGCCGCTGCAATTATTACCTCCACACCTCTTTCCTCTGCAGTCCGGGCATACTCAGCAGCTTCGTAAGGCGTACGATGAGCAGACAGCACCCTTGTCTCAACCTCTATCCCGAACTCCTTTAGAACCTCCACAGATTTCCTGACTATATCCAAATCCGATATGCTTCCCATCAGGATCCCAACCTTTGGCATATCCATACCTCCACAGTATAATTCATAATTAAAAACTGAAATCCGATTATTTTAACTAATCGGATTTCAGCCGTATTCGTATTGGGAATCATCTCTATTTACACAGGTGATATCCTGGTAAACAACTTTTTTCAATAAAATGCGCAATATCATATATAGGTTAAAAAAGAACTGCTGCACATTTTTTTTGGCTCCTCCATATATTTGCATCCTGTTCACCGGACACCCACCAATTCCAATGCAAATGATTAATATTTACGCTTTTATCCTACCAGAGGAATGGATCTTTGTCAATGAAAAATTTGAACATTATTTTATATATTCATTTAAATGTTCGGTCAAATGCGTCTATTATTCCCCTCCTCCTTATCATTGTGTCGGCTATAGGTTGATTATTCCTTTTTACGTTTTATTTCTTCATAAGCCAGTCTGGCGACATCGTATACCTCTCTGAACGGAACACCGTGCTTCTCAGCCGCTTGTTTGCAATCCTCATACTCGGGCGCAGCCTTACATATCTTTTCATTCTGCGCAATCTTTATACGTATATCGCCAAAACTGGTATTAACCTTCGTCCATTGCCTGTTCAGTATGCTTCTGTATGCCGTATAGCTTCTTACCCCCAGGGTGGTGGTTTCATTGAGGAGAATACCCTTCAATTTATCTTCATCCTCCGGATTGCAAAGAACACTTATCATCACTCCCGGACGATTTTTTTTCATATATATTGGTGTGTACCATACATCAAGGGCACTATTCTCCATCAACCGCTCCATTATATACCCGAATATCTCTCCGCTCATATCATCTATGTTGGTCTCTATTACTTTAACCTCCCCGGGGGATACTATTTTTTTAACGACTCACCCACGCACACCCTTAAACAGTTGGGAATTTCATAGCTTTTTTTGCCCAAACCATATCCTACCCTTTCAACCACTATGGAGGGAAAATCTACAAACTCACTGCACAACGCCGATATAATAGCAGCTCCGGTGGGAGTGACCAGTTCTCCCTGAAAGCCCCGTGAGTAAACCGGAATACCTTTTAACAGCTCAAGAGTGGCAGGAGCAGGAACCGGGAATATACCGTGCTGACACTTTATAAAGCCTCCTCCTAAGTGAACCGGAGACGCCATTATCACATCGGGCTTCAACATATCAATACATATGGCCGTGCCTACGATATCAACTATTGAATCCACCGCTCCTACTTCATGGAAATGAACCTGTTCATAAGGTACGTTATGTATTTTGCCTTCAGCCTTTGCGAGTTTTTCAAATATCTTCAATGCAATGTCCTTAACATTCCGGGATAAATCACTGGATTCAATTAATTCCCTTATCTGCCCGAAATCCCTCTGTATCCCGGAACCATGATGGGAATGATGATGTGAGCCATGATGGTGATGAGAATGCCCATGATGAGAATGATCCCCATTATGGAAGTGATCGTCATGGTGAGAATGATCCTCATGGTGGGAATGATCCTCGTGGTGGGAATGATCTTCATGCTGATGGAGCCTTATATTGACATCCAGTCCGGTAATTCCATTTTTAGTACCCTTCTTAACTTCTATATCAAATTCATTATCCAGCCCCAGCTTGCTCAATTCTTTCAAAAAGGCTTCCTGATCCAGCCCCAGATCCAGCAGGGCTCCCAAAGTCATATCCCCGCTGATTCCTGAAAAACAATCAAAATACAGTATTTTCATTTTACATCCCTCCGTATATTTCCTGTGACAATAAATCAAATCTTGGCTGTGTTTTATTATATATAAACATTATAAACGTTCTGTATTCCGTTGCAAACAAAAACACCGAGGAACTCCTCGGTATGCAATACTCCATATCATTGCGCCAAGCGATTTATGGTACTGGCCATATATCCGGCACCAAAGCCGTTATCAATATTGACCACGGCAACCCCGCTGGCACAGCTGTTAAGCATACACAGCAGAGCTGAAAGCCCGCCAAAATTGGCGCCATATCCAACACTTGTCGGAACGGCAATGACCGGTTTGTCCACAAGACCGCCTACCACACTGGCCAGCGCCCCCTCCATACCTGCAACCACTATGATAACATTGGCCTCGTTTAATGTCCTGGCATTTGCCAGCAATCTGTGCAGACCGGCCACACCCACATCATACACACGTTCCACATTGTTACCCAGCACTTCAGCCGTAACAGCCGCTTCCTCAGCGACGGGCAGATCTGCAGTGCCGGCACTAACCACGGCTATTTTCCCCTTTAACGGGGGTACGTGAACTCTTCTTACGGTCACAATCCTGGCCAGCTCGTGATACTCGGCATCCGGAACCACATCTTTTACAGCCTCATACACATCTATGCCTGCCCTGGTAGCAAGTATATTAACCTGGCCTCTGGCAGCCATGCGCTCTATGATTGCCTGTATTTGATCAAGCCTTTTGCCCTGGCAGAATATCACCTCAGGATAACCGTTGCGTAGCTGCCGATGATGATCCACCTTGGCGAAGCCCAGATCTTCAAAGGGCAGGTACTTCAAATCTGCGATTGCATCGTCCACGGTCCGGTGTCCAGCTTTCACATCCTCAAGTATTTTCCTGATATAATCCGCCTCCATTTTATATTTCTCCCTTCAGCTTCAGTGACTCATTCAGACTACCCGGGCGGTATCCTGATAAATCCAGCGCTACATAGGTGAAACCTATATTTTTCAGTTCTCTGTCAACCAAATCCATAATCCCGGTGTCAAAGAATTTATTCCTCTCGTCACTGCCTACCTCTATTCTGGCTATATCACCGTGATAACGCACCCTGACCTGTCTGAACCCCAGTTTATGCAACAGCAGTTCCTCAGCCTTTTCAATCATACGAAGCTTATGTGCATCTATCGGCTGTCCATAGGAAATACGGGATGCAAGACAGGCATATGCAGGTTTATCCCAGGTAGGCAGGCCGTATATTTTGGACAACTGACGGATTTCCGGCTTAGTCATCTTAACATCCATCAGAGGACTTATGACGCCAAGTTCTTCAGCAGCCTTCATTCCGGGCCTGAAGTCTCCAAGATCATCGTAATTGGACCCGTCTGCCACGTGAAGGATGCCATATTTCTTCGCGACATCCAAAACACCCTTAAACCGCACTTTCTTACAGTAGTAACAGCGGTTTTTATCATTTCTTATAAACTCTTCCATGCCCAGCTCCCCTGACTCGATTACAATATGGCGTACCCCCAGCTCTTCAGCAAAACGGGATGCCTCTTCAAGTTCCCAGCCAGGCGAAACCGGAGACGAAGCAGTAACCGCAATGACATTATCCCCCAGAACATCACGGGCTACTTTTAAAAGAAGCGTACTGTCCACCCCACCTGAAAATGCCACTGCTACACTGCCTAATCCAGACAACCTATCCTTAAGGGCCTGAAGCTTGCTCTCCAGCGCAGCCCTCTCCTTATCATCCCTGAAGCTCATTTATAACCTCCATTTCCAAACGGCAATGGTCTTCTTATGACTCCCCTAAACAGAAGTTTCAAACACATCCATATACATCAAAGCCGAATCTTTTTAACAAAAACTATAACTTTATACGTCATTACAGCCCTGTACTGTAGTTTGGGGCCTCCTTGGTAACCTGGATATCATGAGGATGGCTCTCCCTTAAACCTGCACCGGTTATCCGTACAAATTTACCATTTTTTCGCAGTTCGTCAATTGTGGCCGTTCCACAATATCCCATTCCGGCCCTTAATCCACCTACAAGCTGATACACTGTGTCAGCCAGAGGTCCTTTGTAAGGTACCCGTCCTTCCACACCTTCGGGGACAAGTTTCTTCACATCATCCTGGAAATAACGATCTCTACTGCCCGCTGCCATAGCTCCCATTGAACCCATACCTCGGTATACCTTAAACTGCCGCCCCTGATACAGTTCGGTTTCCCCCGGACTCTCCTCGGTTCCGGCCAGAAGGCTGCCAATCATAACCACGCTGGCTCCTGCAGCTATGGCCTTAACAATATCTCCTGAATATTTTATGCCCCCGTCTGCAATGATTGGAATATTGTACTTATCGGCCTCACGGGCACAATCCATTATAGCAGTAATCTGCGGCACCCCAACACCGGCTATTACCCGGGTGGTACAGATGGAACCGGGGCCTATCCCAACTTTGACACAGTCAGCCCCTGCTTCTATCAGATCCCTGGTTGCTTCAGCAGTAGCTACATTTCCTGCAATAACCTGAACATCGGGAAACTTCTTCTTAATCCGTTTTACCATATTTATAACCGCAACAGAATGACCGTGGGCTGTATCAACCGTTATAACGTCTACATTGGCATCAACCAGCGCTTCAACCCGTTCCATGGTATCGCTTGCTATACCAACAGCAGCGCCTACCAGAAGCCGCCCGTTCTTATCCTTTGCGGAATTGGGATACTTAATGGCTTTCTCTATATCCTTTATTGTAATCAAACCTTTAAGCATGCCTCTATCATCTACAATAGGCAATTTTTCAACCTTATATTTCCTGAATATATCCTGTGCCTGTTCCAGAGTCGTTCCCACGGGAGCGGTGATAAGATTTGTCGAGGTCATGACATCCCGGATCTTTTGGCTGAAATCCGTTTCAAAACGAATGTCTCTGTTTGTTATAATCCCCACCAGTTTACCATTTTCAGTTATAGGAACTCCGGAAATACGATACTTGGCCATAAGCTCAGCGGCATCTGACAGCAGATGGTCGGGGGACAGATAAAACGGATCCACTATTACCCCGTGTTCTGAGCGCTTAACCTTGTCCACCTGTTCTGCCTGCTCCTCAATGGACATGTTCTTATGAATAATCCCTATACCGCCTTCCCTTGCTATAGCAATAGCCAGTCTGGCTTCGGTAACGGTGTCCATAGCCGCACTGGCAAGGGGAATGTTTAGAACTATTGTTCTGGTAAGCCGGGTAGTCAGATCCACTTCCCTGGGCAGCACCTCGGATTTTTGAGGAACAAGCAGCACATCATCAAAAGTCAGGCCTTCCCCAATAAATTTGTCGCTTATGATCAACACTCCTTTCTTTATTATTACAATTTTCAGCTGGCTTTCACAGCAGTTAAAACCGCTTTACCTCGTATAAAGATTGAAAAATAGTCTACCAGAACGCTACCTAAGTGTCAACACCCACATTGTCAAATTTCATATTATTTAGTCTTTTCAATAATAATCTTGTGGTCTACCAGATGAAGCTCCTTTAGCCGTGCTCTGATTATCTTCTTCTGACCAAAGATGTCCTCCAGGATGAGCTGATCTTCCCCGGGAAAAATCTTGTCCACATTGTCAAAATACAGTTTGAGACCTTCTTCATCCTCTAAGTATACCGTTGCTTCACACATATCATTCACTCTCCATCCGTTGTTTTATAAGATCAATAACTTTTTCCATTGCATGGGGAATAGGCTCTTTTACAGTCCCGATTACAGTAACGTTACTTTTGTGTATAGGCAATAAAAGCTTGGGTGCAGGACTGGAAGCCACTGCTGCAGCTATTTTGGGCGTTAACTCCCCAAGCATTGAATTTGCCAGCACGATCGAAAGGGAGCCAATGATAAAATCAACCTTATCCACGTTGTATATAATGGCATGTTCACCGGTAGCCCCCTCGTTTGCACCACCTTTGAGCATCTGAATAGTGGCCATGGCATTTGTTCCCAAAACCAAAATTTCTATGGCTTCACCAAATTCCTTCCTAAGCCTCTCGGTAATATACTTCCCCATGCCACCTCCCTGTCCATCAATCACAGCAACCCTCATATTACCCTCCTGTTTTTTTGCACACTCCCGTCAACATTTCATGGAATTCTAATTCTTATCAAACAGCCTGAGACAGTCACGGGCATAATAATAAAGATACTGCTGTGCAACTCCCGCCAGCTGACCAAACTTTTCATCAACAAACCGCCTGATCTCCCTATTTGATCCTGAACACCACGGATAAAAATGCTGCATTGCCCTCTTTATCCATACATCAACGGGAAAGGCCTCCCCTTTCCCGCAAGAAAACAAAAGAATACAGTCAGCTACTTTTGGTCCAACCCCGGGACAGGTGAGAAGTTCTGCACACGCCTGTTGATAGGGGACCTCCTTCAACCTTTTTAAATTAATCTCACCCCGGTATACCATCCCGGCGGTCTCTTTTATATACCGTGCCCTGTAGCCGCATCCACAGGCCATAAGATCATCCTCCGAAGCACCGGCTAATGCATCGGGTTCCGGGAATGAAAAATACTCAACGCCATTCCATACCAGGGTGCTACCATATCTTTGGGACAGGTTTCTGATTATCCTCTTGATCCTGGCTATATTATTATTCGCTGATATTATAAACGAGATCAACGTCTCCCAAGGATCCTGGTTCAAAATCCGGATTCCCCACCCGAATTGAGTAGCTTTCTCCATAACCGGATCCCTGGACAGGGTGCTTTTGATCTCGCCGTAATCCCTGTCCAGGTCAAAATAGTGTTTCCAGAACAACTCGTATTCCTCAACGGATGTGTTTTCCAGAATGACATTTCCCCGGTCAAAGAATAGCCCGACAACTCTGTTGCCAACAACCCCGGTATATCCCAATCCGTTCCTGTCCCATCTGAATGCCTGTCCGCATTCAAAAATATGATCGGGATAAAAATCCTGGACATCCTTTATACAAATACCATTGCTTAATTCAGTAACCTGCATGCCTTGTTCCTTTCATCAGCAAATCGAATTTTATCGAATCACACAGTCAATGTGTCGCAGTTCTCGTGACTATTTTCCTGCCGGGACAGTTTTTCGTGGATCGCTCTGGCAGCCTTTTTCCCGGCGCCCATAGCCAGTATAACCGTAGCAGCTCCGGTTACGGCATCGCCTCCTGCGTACACTCCATCCTTGCTGGTAGCCCCGGTTTCTTCCTCGACTATGATTCCGCCCCAGCTTTCAACCGCAAGATCCGGCGTTGTAGAGGCTATCAGCGGATTAGGACTGGTACCGATTGCCATTATCACAATATCAACATCCATAACAAACTCCGAGCCTTCCACCGGGACCGGCCTTCTCCTGCCGGATTGATCCGGTTCACCCAGCTCCATTCTGACACACTTTAAGCCTTTTACCCATCCATCTTCTCCAATGATTTCCACAGGGTTGGTCAACAGTTCAAATTTGATGCCCTCTTCCTTTGCATGATGTATCTCTTCAAGCCTTGCCGGCATCTCGGCTTCTGAACGCCGGTATACAATATATACCTCACCGGCTCCCAGCCTGAGAGCGCACCGGGCAGCGTCCATAGCCACATTACCGCCTCCGACAACAGCCACCCTTTGACCGTGCTTTATCGGTGTATGACTGCTGGGGAAATCATAAGCTTTCATCAGGTTTACGCGGGTTAAATACTCGTTTGCGGAATACACACCGCACAGGTTCTCACCGGGAATACCCATGAACTTGGGAAGCCCGGCACCGCTACCTATGAATACGGCTTCATATCCCGCTTCAAGAAGCTCATCAATGGTAATAGTTTTGCCGACAATAACATTGGTCTGGAATTTAACCCCGAGTTTCTCTAAAATTCCGATCTCCTTCTTTACCAGAGCTTTGGGTAATCTGAACTCGGGTATGCCGTATATCAGAACCCCGCCCGGTTCATGGAAGGCTTCAAATACCGTCACCTCATAGCCCAGCTTTGCCAGATCCGCAGCCGCCGTAAGTCCGGCAGGCCCTGCACCAACAATGGCAACCTTCCGTCCGTTGGGCTGTATTTTTACATCCTCCTCAATTCCACGTTCTATACAATAATCGGCTGCAAACCGTTCAAGTCGTCCTATCGCCACCGGTTCGCCACGTTTTCCCAGTATGCATTTCTGTTCACATTGTGTTTCCTGAGGGCAAACCCGTCCGCATATAGCAGGAAGGTTATTGGTCCGGCATATTATCTTGTATGCCTGCTGTATGTCTCCCCTGACTATAGCTTGTATAAACTCAGGGATGTTTACACTTACGGGACAACCCTCAACGCATAAGGGTTTTTTACAGTTAAGACATCGCTCAGCCTCTTTCATAGCCTCCTCAAGGCTATAACCCAAGGCCACCTCCTCAAAATTGTTGCGCCTTTTCTGCGGGTCCTGTTCCCGCATAGGTGTTTTCTTCAGTACCAAAGCCATCATGCATCCTCCATTCCCATTATCTTACATATATGATCCTCTTCTTCCTTGTACATCTGCTGTCTCCTCATGGCTTCATCAAAATCCACAAGATGTCCGTCAAAATCAGGCCCGTCCACACAGGCATAACGTATCTCTCCTCCTACAGTGACGCGACAGCCTCCGCACATCCCCGTGCCGTCTATCATGACCGGATTCATACTGACAGTCGTAGGTAAATCATACTGTTTGGTGATCTGTGATACTACTTTCATCATGATCAGCGGGCCAATAACTATCGCCCTGTCATATTGATTCCCTTGTTCCAACAGCTCCTTCGCAACATCGGAAACAAATCCCTTTTGTCCGTAGGATCCGTCATCGGTTGTTATATAAATGTTGTCACACACAGCCCGCATTTCCTTCTCCAGAATCAGGTGGTCCTTGCTTCTTGCTCCAATAATAACATCAACCTTACAGCCATTATCCCAGAGATATTTAACCTGGGGATACAGAGGTGCTACACCAACACCGCCGCCTATACACAACACCCGTTTTAAGCCATCAAGCTCTGAGGGTTTCCCCAAAGGTCCTGCAAAGTCGCGGATATTATCCCCTTCATCAAGGGCAGCAAGAAGACGTGTGGTCAGCCCGACCTCCTGGAATATAATGGTTACCCATCCTTCCTGCCGATCATAGTCTGCAATAGTCAACGGGATCCTTTCCCCTCCCTCATCAACGCGAAGGATAATAAACTGCCCCGGCATGGCTTTCCGGGCTACAAGCGGAGCCATAACCTTCATCATCCAAATACCTGAAGCCAGTTTTTCTTTGTAAACTATCTTATACATACCGTTCCCCTT
>LFTM01000147.1:0-899 GCA_001513505.1 Clostridiales bacterium DTU092
GAACCTCCTCCGGGGATGATTCAGATATACGACTGATTACAGACAAAGCTATGTGAGCCGGGGATATGTTCCGCTATAATAGTGAATCTGCAAAAATAATAATATTTTGTGCTAGTATGAAAGCTTCCGGAAAAAGTATCGTGTCCGGAAGCTTTCTACTGTGTATTTACATTACCTGGCTTACTTTAATAGCTGCCACAGTATTATCTTTAATGGTTATATAGAACAGATCATAACCTCTGGAGGAGTATATCCATAAACCATCTTCTTCAATGGCAGTAGGCTCTCCATAAAGTTCTTTCACTTTTTCAGCAGTATCGCCTACCCGAAGGCCCCGTGGTGTAGGATAATCCGGAGAAGTTACGCTTATCGAGTATATTTTATCATCCACCAGTTGGATTTCCGTCCCATCGTCATAGATCAATGTTTCCGATTTGAAACCAAGACTATTATCGGATTTGCTGTCTGTTAGCTTTGCTTTGATTAGTTCTTCCAACGTTTGTTTGGTCATATCAACCTGCAGTTCACCAAGTTTTAAGTCGTCTTCCATCGAAAGGGGTTCAGGTTCGGCTTTTTCTTCAGATGACTGGTCTGAAGAAGATTGTTCAGACTCCTGACCGGTGGACTCATTTTCATTTGGCTGCTCGGATTGACCGGTTTCATCTGCAGGTGCAGGAAGTATTGTAAATTCAGGATCCGGTGAAGAACCCCCATTATCTTTAGGCTGTTGTAAGCCACTGCAGGAAGTTAATAGAGCAATGAATGTTGTTATCGCAAGCAACCAAAACAAAATGTTTAGAACGCCATTTTTAGATATTGTTTTTTTGTACATATGTTCACCTCCGTCTGATTAAATTATTTGCTGAGATTATGATTGTATAGACATTATATATAGACTG
>LFTM01000147.1:913-5921 GCA_001513505.1 Clostridiales bacterium DTU092
CATAAAAATATAATAAATGAGTATCATCTATGTGATATCATATAATTATCTATAAACCACATAAGAATCACGGTAAAGAATATGGGCAAATATCTTATTAACCGCTATTTCTTGCTCAAATAATATTGAAATGGATATTGTATACCATGGGGATTTTACCCATTGCTTCAATGTAAACTCCACATACTGATCGGGAAAAAGAAAACCATAAACTATTTATTCTTTTGATGGGAGAAAAATGTCAGAAAATAGGCTCTCCACTAATTGCAAAAATAAAAAAGGTTAGTTATGGAAATATTCGCAAAATATGGTAATCTATTGATATTGCAAATCATTAATGTTCGGCTGGAATATCTGTAATTCCTTTGGTTGAAAAAATAGGGGGTTTAGTAGGTAATGTCATTAACCAGGGATGTAGAAATCCATGAAATGCAGATAAATGATTATGATGAAGTTTATGAATTGTGGAGCAAGACTTCCGGAGTCGGTTTGAGCGATGCTGACAAAAAAGAGAATATTGAGAAGTTCCTGATCAGGAACAAGGGATTAAGTTTTGTTTGCAGATATAAAGATAAAATAATCGGGACAATTATGTGTGGTCATGACGGACGCAGAGGATATATCTATCATGTAGCTGTAGCGGAAGAGTACAGGGGGAGAGGTATTGGGAGGATGCTTGTCGAAAGGAGTCTCGAAAAACTAAAATCAGAGGGAATTAACAAATGTCATCTTTTTGTCATTGCCGATAATACTGTTGGAAATGCTTTTTGGGCATCGATTGGATGGGATAAAAGAGAAGATATTTTTGTGTATTCAAAATCTGTTTAAAACGATGTTTATAGATAGTTTATATTATGTGAAAGTTGGTGTTTTATTGTGAATTATGAAATGATTATAAATGGAATTAAAAGATTCGGTTCAACAGAAAGAGATATCTGTTTACATGGAATAGGAGTAGATCCAGAAAAAATACATGAAAATGTGGTTCTTGCTCCGTGGTGGGAACCTTCCATTCTGCCTGAGTTAGGTGAAGCTGAATATTTAAGCGAATCAGATTATTCTGCAGTAAAAGTATGGAATATTACTGCTGATAAAACTGAAATCACTTATATAAAAACAGGGATCGGAGCTCCTGTTTTAATGGATGTCGTTTTAGCATTGGGTTTAACAAAATGCAGGAACATTATTTTTATTGGTTCTGTAGGTTCTCTTGATGAAAAAATCGGGATCGGTGATATCGTCATTCCTGAATACACCGTATGCGGAGATGGTGCAAGCAGGTATATAGCAACTGATAATTTAAAAAATGATTGTTGGGGAGAAAAAGTATATCCGGATCATGATTTAACATCAACAATAATCTCAATAACCGAAAACATTTGTAAACAAAATAATGTAAAGTGGCATCTTGGAAGGAATTTTAGTATAGATACAATAATAGCACAATTTGCTCATCTTGACACGATATTAAGTATGGAATGCAATGTAATTGAAATGGAGACCGCAGCAGCTTTCCGTGCTGCAAAAATATCAAATTTATCAATAGCAGCTATTTTTAGTGTGTCTGATAATACAATTATAAATAAATCATTAGTTAGCGGAAGAACGGAACAAGATATGAACTATCGTGCATTTGTAAGGCGCAATTTGTTTCCAAGAATTATCTTAAAAGCATTTGAAAAATGCACTAACCTGCAAGAGGGGTGAAACTCATTGATAGGTGCAATAATTGGGGATATAGTTGGCTCCAGATTTGAATTTAACAATCATAGAGATAAAGACTTTGAATTGTTTACGAAAGACTGCAGTTACCCATAACCATGAAGAAGGTATAAAAGGCGCAGAGGCTGTTGCAGTAGCAATTTACATGGCACGCCGGGGATTAACAAAAGACGAAATCCGGGAGAAAATGGAACGTTATTATTCTTTGGATTTTACACTTGATGAGATAAGAGATACATATAGGTTTAACGAGACGTGTCAGGAGACCGTTCCACAGGCTATTGAAGCCTTTTTAGAATCAATCTCATTTGAAGATGCTATTCGCAATGCTATTTTAATAGGTGGTGATAGCGACACTTTAGCTGCTATCACAGGATCTATTGCAGAAGCATATTATGGAGTTCCTGCAGAGTTAAAAGAGAAAGCTCTTTCCTATCTTGATGATGAGCTGCGTTCTATTTATGATGAATGGTGTGAATTTATAGGAAGTGACGGGAAAATGGGCAGATTTAAGGTACTAACTAAATACATCGGTAAATTCTCTGAAACTAAATCTTTTGGTAAGTGGATTGTAGATAGAGAGAATGACGGAACTCCGGAACACCCAATTCAGTTTCCGTTTGTAAATTTTGATGAAGTTGTACGTTCGTTTGTTACTGAGTTTTATCAGTTTTCAGAGAGTCATCCTGAATATCAGCTTGCTGATTATAGTTTAATACTTATAAATAATGGAATTGAATGGAATAGTGAATCTATGAGAAATGCTGATGTTGATGCTTTGAATGAACAATGTATCCTTGCGTTAATAATGGGTGCAATTCGGGCTGAGCGATTCAGCAATGGAGCACTTCTTGGCTTTTTGGAGGATGGCTATATTCTAAAATGGCTGAAACGGTTGAAAGCAATTGATGATGGCGATTTATAAACAACGATCGAAATTGAAAGGAGTGAAAATAAAATGGCTGAACTACCTGAAATATTTAAACTTGCTGGACAAATGAGAGATACCTTGTGTGGAAAGACCATACAGTCTATTACTCTGTTGCAAGAAAAATGCGCCAACATTCCACCTGATGAATTTCAAAATCGAGTCACTAATGCAAGGATTATGGATATCCGGAACAAAGGTAAATGGATTATCACTGAGCTGCATAACGGTGAAAACATTCTTTTATCCCTTGGTATGGGCGCGGATGTTTTGTATTTCAATAATGAGAAAAAACAAGCTGACAAGTATCAGGTAAAAGTAATCTTTAGCGATGGAAGTGGTTATACAATCCGATTCTGGTGGTTCGGAAAATATATGCTCGTTTCTGATGACGAACTGGCGTCAGAGCCAAACATAAAAGATATTGGGATTGATCCCTTTGACGAAAGGTTTACGCTTGATTATTTTTCATCGCTCATGAAAGGAAAAAAGACACAGATCAAATCATTCTTAATGAATCAAAAGAATGTCAGCGGTATAGGAAACATGTACATGCACGACATTTTATTCAAAGCTCGCCTTCATCCAAAAAAGAAAATATCGGACATGAATGATGATGAAATCAAACTCCTTTATACCAGCATAACGGATGTATTAAACCTTTCACTGGAAAAAGGTACGTTTGCTTATGAAAGTGATTTCTTTGGGAAAAAAGGAGGCTATACAATGGATTACTTCCTTGTTGGGTATAAAGAAAATCAACCCTGTCCCGTCTGCGGTGATACGATAGTTTCGATAAAAACGGGAAGCACAACTTCTTATATATGCCCAACCTGCCAGAAATTATAAAATTCAATATACTGCTATTTTAGTTGTTAACCATGTTTATACGATGGCAACTTTTAATGAATTGATAGATAATTTCTTTTGATGCAGAATAGGGCTAAAAACTCAACAATTAATGTTATAATTTTTGAAAACTGAAATGCACTAGTGGAGGTAGGTCATGAAGATTTCAAAGAAGGATGCGCTAATGTGGTTTGAGTTTTTTGCACAATTGCCCGAAGATGAGGAAATCGGCGCGAAACAGCAGGAGATAATTAATTCAACTTTTGTACAGATTGAGGCCGCGGTTGAACATAGAAATAATGCGCTGATGTCTCAAATTAAAGGTTTGAAAACTTTGAAAAACAGGACTTATTATGTTGGAAATGACGAAAAATTTCCTAAAGGATGCATCTCTTGCTTGTTTGGTACCGGCCTAAATGCAATTAGAAAGACAAACAAATGCAACTTAAATTGCAAGTTCTGCTACGATTATGGGCAGCTGGATGATATTCCACCGGTTGGCGAAGATATGTGGGAAATAGGGGGAACTAAATTCTATGAGAAGGATATTGATTTGCTTCTGTCCATATACGACAAACCTACCGGTGTTTCGTACGTTTATTTAGAACCGTTTATTGAGATAGAAAAATATTATCCGGTTATAAAGAAGTTTAGCGATGCAGGAATTTACCAGCATCTATACACAAATGGCACATTGGCTGCTGAGGAGACATTGAAAGCGTTGGGAGAAGCCGGCCTTGATGAGATACGATTCAACCTGGGCGCCACTAACTGTTCAAATAAGGTTATTGAAAATATTACCATAGCTAAAAAATATATAAAGAGTGTAGGAATTGAAACTCCGATGACTCCTGAATTTTTTAAAGCATTTTTAAAGAAAAAGCAAAGGATCCTGGAAACTAAGCTTGATTTTATCAACTGTGCGGAACTGCATTTAAATGAAAATAATATAAACAACTATTATGGCGAGAATATGTATATCTCCAGATTTGGCTATATTTCTCCTATATGGAGCCGTGAACTGACTCTGAAACTCATGAAAATAGCTGATGAAGAAAAATGGGATTTGGTAGTTCATGATTGTTCCAACTATACGAAATTCGCCAGAGGGCTAAATTGGGGCAGCAAAGCGGGTATGGCGTTCGGTACCAGTAATTATGGCTGTGAGTTTTCAAGGTTTCCGTATGAATTTTTTATACCTGTACTGACTGATGATAATTTTCAATTTCTAAGCGAAGAAGAACTGCCCGATGATTATAAACCGGAAGTAATTAGTTTGTGAGAAGCGCAAGGATTATTTTTGTTCCCACAATAAATGTGAATCGGTTTTACTGGATTGTCGCGGGTTTATTATTGGCAGTTCAGGGAATATCATGTGATAGTGCGGCAGCAGATTACAGATATACTCATCTAGGTTAAAGCTTTATAAAGATATGCTGGAACGGACAATAGGAACCAAAAGAAGATCCGGGCGTCGATACGAAATGGCTGATAAAGAGAAGGCCAACT
>LFTM01000065.1:0-8913 GCA_001513505.1 Clostridiales bacterium DTU092
GTGGTACAGGGAAAAACTTCCTCCATAAACTTTTACAACACCAGCATATGGACCATGCGGGATTTTGCAATGGATAACACCGTGGACGGGTTTGGCAGGTTTGACGCCGATCTGTATTTTGAAGGAGACAGGATAAAGGGAAGCATAACCAATAATACGCCATATCCGTTGGAGGATGTGGTTGTGTATACATCCTACGGATACCAGGTACTGGGTAACTTTGCTGCGGGTGAAAAGAAGCAGGTGGACGTAAAGGTATTCGCCCGGGCAACTCAGGGACAACTGCCTGGTCTGCAGCTCTATGCAATGGTGGATGAAGTATTTCCATATCCCCATGTCAGGCCGGTACCGTTCGGGAACTTGGATGATGAACAGCGTGAGGATTATATACGGAGACAAATTATACAAAGATTGATAATGTCACATCCGGGAACTCCGTATCCTGTACCAGGTCATGTTAACAGTGTTACACCCATCCAAGGGTCGTTAAGCCTTCTGGGATTCAGTACACATGGAATTGTGCAGAATATCAGGGTGAACGGGCAAGAACCTGAAGCAGCATTCCACAGAAGTGTAGTGGCCACACAATTCATTGTACCTCATATAAGGGACGGGAAGGTCTATATTCCACCCGGGGTTATAACGGCTGGTTTTGCAGGAGAAAAGAGTCAGGGGATAGCATATACGGAAGGAAATACGGTGACGATTATGGGACAGGGAACGGCTGTATTCCATTTCAATATGAATCCCTACAAAGATATGGATTATTCTATGATTGAAATATATTTGAATTATGAAGGGCTTACACCTGAATTGTATATATTTGACACGGAGAAAAATGATTATGTTGATACCGGTGATGGAATATCAGTAGATAATAAAGAGGGGATTGTAACTATTGAAAGCCAGGCACTGGAAAGATATTTAAACTCTGAGGGTAAACTGGAGCTGTCAGTCAAGTGTTCGGTTAAGCCTAAATCTTCCTGGAGGCCGGGAGATTATGGTACACTGCAGCTGCCTACCTTATCAATAGAAGGGAGTGGGCGCTGATGCTGGTTATTCGTGATCTGGTCAAGAAGTATGGTAACTTTACTGCAGTTGATCACCTGAATATGCATGTTGAGCGCGGGCAGATATATGGTTTTATAGGTCCCAACGGAGCCGGAAAAACCACGACCATGAGGATTGTGGCTACCCTGCTGGCACCCACATCGGGGTATGTGGAAGTGGACGGGGTGGATCTGCAAAAAGATCCTATCAAAGTCAGAGAAAAAATCGGATATATGCCCGACTTTTTCGGAGTGTATGATAACCTGAAAGTTATGGAATACCTGGATTTTTACGGCAGCGCCTACGGAATTGAGTACGCTCAGCGCCGCAGGATAGCCGATGATCTGCTTGAACTGGTGGATTTAAGCGATAAAAAGGATGCATATGTGGATACATTGTCCCGGGGTATGAAGCAGCGGCTGTGTCTGGCCCGTTGCCTGATTCACAATCCCCAGCTGCTCATACTGGACGAACCGGCATCAGGCATGGACCCACGTGCCAGAGCCGAGATAAAAGGTATACTTAAAGAACTCAAGAGAATGGGCAAAACCATATTGATAAGCTCCCATATATTAGCTGAATTGAGTGAGATATGCGACTGTGTAGGGATAATAGACAGGGGTAAGGTGGTAATACAGGGCAGTGTAGATCAGATCGTTCAAAGGATGGCAGGAGAAACCGTGGTAAGGTTCAGGGTATTAAGGGACGTAGACAGAGCGGTAAAGCTGCTTAAGGAGCAACCGATGGTCACCGGCATTGTACAGGAGGATCTGGTTCTGGAGATAGCCTGCAAAGGTACTGACGAAGAATTGTGGAACCTGCTCCGTACTCTTGTGAACAACGAAATTCCGGTTATATCCTTTAATAAGGTGGATGGAAACCTTGAACATATATTTATGGAGGTGACCAGCGATGAAGAAGTGGTATTATAACCCGGTGCTGGCAAGCAGTCTTAAAACCAGAATGAGGGGCTGGAGAACGGCTGCATCGGTAACTGCATATTTAGGAGTTATGCTGTTTATCGCCTATATCTTCTTCAGGATTTATATTCAAAGCCAGGGGGCATACGGACTGTCTTTTAATGCAAACCAGTCGGTAGGGCTTCAGGTGTATCTGACATTGGCAATTCTTCAGTTTGCACTCATACTTCTGATTACCCCTGCTCAGACGGCGGGGGTGATAAGCAGCGAAAGGGAAATGCAGACGCTGGATCTCCTTCTTTGTACAAAAATGTCTTCTGTAACCATAATATTGGGAAAGCTGTTATCCTCCCTTGGCTTTATCCTTTTGTTGATAGTTGCGTCAATACCATTATTCAGCCTGGTGTTCCTCTTTGGAGGTATTGCCGTTGAAGATATTGCCATGCTGTTTCTGTTTTATATAATTACCGCATTTGCAGTTGGGAGCATAGGAGTATTCTATTCAACGCTTTTTAAAAGGACTGTAGTATCCACGGTAGTAACGTACGTTACAATTTTCTTTCTGGGAATTGTATCAGTGGCACTGGGTGTTTACATGATGTCCATGCACTACTCACAGACGCCGCAGCCTGTGGATTATTATATTCCTTTTATACTGTATATAAATCCTGCGGTGGGATTGGCCGATCTTCTGAGCAGACAGGCCGTAGGCCAGTATGCTGGTAATTATGGAATAATTGGCCTGGTCATTGGAGGTATGGGGGGTACACCGCAGGGATGGCTTCAGCAGTTGCCGTTCTGGGTGAAGAATACCGTTGTTATATCAACGATAGCAACTATATTGCTTGTCATAAGCACATGGAGTTTAAGGCCGTACAAAAAGATCAGGCAGAAAAATAAAAAGGAATTGGCAGGCTAGATGATAATGAGGTACGGGTATTAAGGGATATTAAATGACGGGCGAAAATGCGTAAACGGGAGAAAGAGGGGCTTAATAGAATGGGCAAAGTGGTGGACAAGAGATTGTACGGCGCTCTGAAACATGTAAGAAGACGCATGCTCCTGCGTCATTTTATAAGATTCATTATGCTTGGACTTATTGGTGCATTGGCTCAGACGGTGTTATGGTTAGGAGCGTCATTCATAATACCAATACATTATGTATGGAATAAATCGGCTGCTTGCGGTGTCGGCGTACTATTGATTTTAATAGCGGCCGGGGTTTTCTTTCGGCCATCTATGAAGGACGCTGCCCATGAGGCTGACCGGCGTGGTTTGCAGGAAAGGGTTATCACTGCATACGAGCGTATGGAGCTTAATGATGTTTTTTCGGTGATGCAAAGGGAGGATACAATTCGGAAGCTGAAGGATTTTGATACCAGGATCATACCCGTTGTGCCGCCTAATAGATGGATATACTGTGTGGTAGTTTTGGCTTTGCTTCTTGTAATCGGCTCTGTTATTCCCAATCCCCAGCGTGACATTATAGAGCGTCAGATAAGGGTGGAGAAGGTGATTGAGAAGCAAGCGGAAAAGTTGCAGGAAAAAGTTGAGGACAATCTCACCGGGGATGTTGGACTGACCGAGGAAGAAAAGCAGGAGCTAATAGAGCTGGTAAACCGGCTGGCGGATACGCTGAGACAAACCCGGGATTATAAGGAGGCTCTCAAGGAAATCTCCAGAGCCGAACAAAACCTGGACGATCTGACAAGACGGTTTCAACAGGCACGAATGGCTTCGTTAGGAGGCGAGCTTGAGCGGCATGCGTTAACCGGTGCTCTGGGTCAAGCCATAAAAACCATGGATGCCCAGGGTATAACGGATGAGCTTGATGATTTGAAAAAGCAGCTTGAGCAGGGTGAGATGGACGAGGGAACGATAAAGTCGCTTAAAAAGGCGTTGGAGGCTGCGGCCAAAACTTTGCCGGAGGGCAGTCTAAAACAGCAGCTTATGAATGCTGCATCCGTATTGACTTCAGGTATTTCCGGTGAAAACGGTAATGCCCAAAATACATTGGATGCTCTGCAGGAGATGCTTGTCGACGCAGCACAAGAAAATATGTCCAGTGTAGCGGATATTTCGTACTTGCTGCAGAACATGAAAGGCAGTATAGCCAATGCTGCGGGGCAGGATTACCGGATAGCTCAAAGCGGGAATAATAACAGGTTAACCGATGAAAACAGACGGAGTGGAAGCAGTCAAACCCCGGACGTTCAGAGACCAAATGACAATGGTACGGACAGCCTTAATGCAGCCGGTGGCTCAAGGAGCCAAAATGGCAGCAGCAGTTCAGGCAGTGGAAACGGTAGTCAGGGTTCGGGAGACCCTGGGAACACATCAGGTGGTCAGGGTTCAAATAACGGTTCAGGTAGCGGCGGTCAGGGTGCCTCCGGAAGTGGCTCGGGAACCGGAGTAGGGGGCGGAAGTACCAATCAGGATGCCGGATACCAGGAAGGCGGCTCATCGTCCGGACACGGACAAAAGGGGCAGGGCGATCCCGATTCCTATGAAGAATATGAGCGTATATATGATCCTGTCAGACTGGGGAACAGCGGCCAGGAAAGTCATGTTTCCGGGGGGCCAACAGGAACGGGTACGGGTGAGCAGGTGGAAACGGGTCGGGGTTTGGGAAGTTTTGACGGTTTTATCCCATACAAAGAAGTTTTTGGCAGCTACAGCCGGCAGGCTATGGAGAATTTAAAGCGTATGGATATCCCACCTGCCATGCGTGAGCTGGTAAGGGAATATTTCAGTTCTCTGGAGTAGTCTTCATCGCAAACGATCATTGGGTTTTCTTAAGTATAAGCTGGATTTTTCATATAAAAATTCCGAATAACGGAGAAAAAACTGTGTCAGGAGCTATCTGAAAACACTATACGGATGAACGGGGGATTTAAGTGGCTATTACCATAAATGATATAGAAGGCTTTGAGAAAAAGATAGAGGAGATAGAAAGCCAGATTGCCAGGGAGATAGTGGGGCAGAGGAGTGTTATACGCCAGGTCATTATGGCAATACTGGCAGGCGGAAATGTATTGC
Source organism: Clostridiales bacterium DTU092 (assembly GCA_001513505.1). Classification (GTDB taxonomy): domain Bacteria; phylum Bacillota; class Clostridia; order Caldicoprobacterales; family Caldicoprobacteraceae; genus DTU074. The sequence continues at coordinate 5,010 of LFTM01000065.1, forward strand.
TGGAAGGTGTACCAGGTCTGGGCAAAACCCGGCTGGTGCGTACCATAAGCAGGGTACTGGATCTGTCATTTAACCGTATACAGTTTACACCGGATTTAATGCCGGCAGATGTTACCGGTACAAATATAGTGATCCGCGACGAAAGCGGGAACAGCCGGTTTGAATTCCAACCCGGTCCCATATTCAGCAATATAGTGCTGGCTGATGAGATCAACCGTGCTACCCCTAAAACCCAGAGTGCACTTCTTGAAGCTATGCAGGAACATACGGTAACGGTAAGCGGGGTAACCCGTAAACTGCCTCAGCCTTTCTTTGTACTGGCTACCCAGAACCCTATCGAACAGGAGGGGACATACCCTCTGCCCGAGGCACAGCTGGACAGGTTTTTATTCAAGATACTGGTTGATTTCCCGTCACTTGATGAGCTGCATGATATTGTTGATATGACAACCTCCGGGAATGAGGTACATGCTCAAAGGGTAGCCGATGGTCAGATTATCATGCAGTTAAGGGCTGTTGCGGCAGGTATTCCCATTGCCAGAAGTGTACTGGATTACGCCTTGCGCCTTGTCCTTGCAACCCATCCTGAAAGGGAGGAATCACCTGAAGTAGTAAAACGCTATATCAGGTATGGTGCCAGCCCTCGGGGAGCACAGGCTATTGTAACCACTTCCAAGGTACGGGCAATTATGGAAGGACGCTATAACGTATCCTTTGACGATATACGGTATACGGCTTATCCTGCACTGCGGCACAGGATATTCTTAAACTTTGAGGGAATGGCCGAAGGCAAGAGTCCTGATGACTTAATTGGTGATATAATATCCCAGCTTAAGGAGTGAATTCTGTTGAACGGTTCGGAAGGCCCACTGCTGGATCAGGAGTTTTTAAAAAAGTTGGACGGACTGATACTTAATACCCGTACGGCTTTACAAGGTGATATAGGAGGCAACAGGAAGTCAAGAAGCAAGGGAAACTCCATCGAGTTTTCGGATTTCAGGGAGTATGTGACAGGTGATGATTTCCGCCGTATTGACTGGAACGCGTATGCCCGGTTTGAACGGCTGTTTGTCAAGTTGTTTATGGAGGAGAGAGAGGCAAATGTTACGGTGTTCATCGATCTAAGTGGCTCCATGGATTGGGGTGAGCCAAACAAAGGGAAGCTTGCTAAACAGCTGGCAGCCGTGTTTGTATATATAGCTCTGGCCAATTTGGACAGGGTGAGTGTGGCAGGCATACAGGAGAGACCAGGAGCATATCTGCCCTATTTTTCCGGCAAACAGGGTTTCTGGAAGGCGCTTAAGTTCATAGAGGATCTGGAGTTTGGGGGAAAGACTTCTCTGAACGAAGCTATTAAAAGCTATACCCACCTGAAGCAAGGCGGAGGTATAAGTATTGTGATAACCGATTTGTTATCAAAAGATGGTTATGAAGAAGGGCTTAAATATCTTCAGTATCTGAAGCAGGAAATAACCCTTTTACATATTATGGCACCTCAGGAGCTGGAGCCTGAAGTAAGCGGCAGCCTGCGTCTGACCGATGTGGAAGATCAGGAGATAAGGGATATTACTGTAACGCCTCAGGTACTTAAGGCTTATAAAAGAACGGTGGATGAATTCTTAAACAGTCTCAGGGATTTCTGCTATACGAGGGGAATAAACTATGTGCTGACCAGCAGCGCTGCCAGTATTGAACAGGTGATATTCACCAATCTAACCAGGTTGGGATTTGTCAGGTGAATTGTATGTTGAATTTTCTGAATCCGTGGGGATTTTTATTTTCGCTTTTTATACCGGCTATTATATTGTTATACCTATTAAAGCAGCAATATCAGGAGGTAAAGGTCTCAAGCACATATCTGTGGCAGAAGACCATTCAGGATATCCAGACCAGTATGCCATGGCAGAAACTTAGGAAAAACCTCCTGCTGTTTTTGCAGTTGTTGGCTGTCCTACTCTTTACGCTGGCTATTGCCCGCCCGTTTCTTTATAGGAAAGCTGAGAATTCATCAGATTTCATAATTGTACTGGACTGCTCAGCCAGCATGCAGGCTGAGGATGTAAAACCTACCAGGTTTTTAAGAGCAAGGAATGAGATAGAAAAGTTTATTGACGGTTTGTTTCCTGATCAACGGGTAACCCTTATTGCTGCCGGATATGAACCCGATGTTGTTGCCCGCCGGACCGGTGATAAGAACACGTTAAAAGGCCGGCTAAAAAGAATAGAAGTCACCAATGGTGGGGGTAGTATGGATGAGACGCTGTCTTTGGTACAGGCGATTGCTAGGGAGCTTGAAGATGTCGAGATACATGTATACACAGATAAGAATTATGAATTTGGAAGACCGAATTATAAATCAATTGTTTTTAATGAGAACGGGGATAATTTCGCCGTTGATCTGGTAAGCTGGACACAGACACCGGACGGGCCGGTTATATTATCGAGAATTGCAAACTATAGTGGTGAGAATGCTACTCTTTCGGTTGAGTGCCTGGCTGACGGAATCACTGCTGATGTAAAGGAAATTATGGTGCCCGCCGATGGTACGACGGATGTTTACTGGACGGGAATACCATCGCATACAAGATGGGTTGAGATTGATATTCTGGATAAGGATGATTTATTATTGGACAACCGGGGGTGGGCCATTACAGATTATCATGAGGATAACAGGGTGCTTCTGGTGAGTCAGCGAAATATTTTTCTGGAAAAGGCTGTAACTCTTAGGAAGGATATTGAGCTGATTAAAACTACCTATGAGCAGGCTGATGATACAGAGGGATATTCTTTGTATATATTTGACGGGTATATACCTGAAAGCCTTCCTGACGACGGAAATATTATTATTTTCAATCCCCAGAATGACAATAATTTTCTAAATGTGGGAGAGGAATTTGTCCCGGGAAATATTCATCTTTCGTCCCAAACCCGTTATAGCCAGTTCCTGGATTTTGTTGCCTATGATGATTTTCATATAGCAAGGGCAAGGCAAATTAGCGTTCCCGATTGGGGAAATGTTGTGCTGGAGGCTGAGCAGGGACCATTGCTTATAACAGGGGAAAAGGGAAGTCAGAGAATTGCGGTGTTCTCTTTTGACGTACACGATTCTGATATTCCATTGAAGATGGATTTCCCCATTTTAATGCAGAATATGCTTACCTGGATGCTTCCACAAGGATTAGGACATGACGTTAAATATTATGCCGGGCAGGAGGTACAGATACAGTCAATGCCCGGGGTTCAAAATATTTATGTTACAACTCCATCGGGAGAACGATTATCCATAGATCCCACCTACAGCATTGTTCCCATTAACGATGCTCGTGAAGTGGGGATATATAGAGTACAGCAGGATGTTGTATCAAGCAAGGGCACCAATACGACGGAGCATTATTTTGCCGTTCATGTTCCAACCCAAAGCGAGTCGGATCTAAGGCCAGGCCAAGTGCTTACAGATACCAGTCAATATGAGAGTGGACAGTATACACCTGTCGTACAAATGAAGGAGTTATGGCGATATTTTGCCTGGATCCTGCTGGCTGTTATTCTGCTGGAATGGTGGGTGTATCAATATGGGTATTAGCTTTGAAGGCAGAGGCATTGCTTTTACCAGCCCCTGGTGGCTGATTCTGATCTTACCAGCTGTTGCTTTCGTGGTATTCTTTTATCATAAAAGCAGTCGGATGAGGATTAAAAAGGACAGGTATATCCTGCTGATTCGTTGCCTGATTATACTGCTGATTATTTTGTCACTGGCGGGAGTCAGCATAAGGAAATATACAAAGGCCGCAACCGTGTTTTTTGTAGCCGATCTGTCTGACAGTACGTCCAATGTGAGAAGTCAAATGGAATCATTTATATTATCGTCATTAGAGAATAAACCCTACAATTGGCAGGCGGGTGT
>LFTM01000065.1:8972-11169 GCA_001513505.1 Clostridiales bacterium DTU092
GGCGGGGGCTCTGTTACCGTCCGATACCCGGAATAGGATAGTGCTCCTTACCGATGCTGCCGAAAATACCGGGGATGCGGTGAAACGCGCCAGAATGCTGGCTCTGCAGGATATTGTGATAGACGGTGTATATTTTGATATTGAGTCTTCGACAGAAGTACAGGTTACCTCTCTTAATGTTTCCAGCAGCTTATATCAGGGTGAAACGTACGATATACGTATACAGATAGACAGTACAATAAATACCTCAGGAGTGTTGAGACTATATGCCAACCGTCAGCTTATAAGCCAGCAGAATGTGGAGATTCAAAAGGGAGAGAATATATTTGTTTTTAAGGATACGGCGCAGGACAGCGGGGTAAAAACATATCAAGCAGATCTTCAGGTGGATAATGACACCGTATACCAGAACAACAGCACCGCTGCATTTGTTAACATTCAGGGGTTGCCAACTGTAGCTGTGGTGGAAGGTCAGGAGGGTGAAGGCCGGGAACTGGTAAAGATACTTAAACAGGCAGAGATTGAGACTGTTATACACACTCCTGAAACCCTGCCTGCTGCACTGGAGGAGCTTCGCAAGTATCACGCGGTGGTTTTGTGTAATGTAGGGGCAGATGACCTGGGAGAGGACAAGATGACGGTGCTTGACTCATATGTAAAACATCTGGGACGGGGTGTTCTTGTAACCGGCGGAGATGCCAGTTTTGCTCTGGGAGGATATATGGCTACACCTCTGGAGGATATGCTGCCGGTAGATATGGATTTGATGGGTAAAGCCAATATGCCTTCCCTGGGTTTGGTACTGGTTATAGATAAATCATCCAGCATGTCGGCAGGAGAATACGGGTTAAGCAAGCTGGCTCTGGCCAAGGAGGCTGCCATTGGTTCTGTCGAAGCATTAAGGCCGGTGGATTATATAGGTGTGGTGGCCTTTGATGATGCTGCTTCATGGGTGGTTAGTACGCAGGCGGTGGAAGATGTAGCGGGTATACAGGATGATATCGGTACCATAAGGCCGGGCGGTGGTACCAATATGTATCCCGGACTCAGATTAGCCTACGAATCTTTGAAGGAACTAAGCACTCAGCTCAAGCATGTAATTGTATTAACCGACGGCCAGTCACGGACAGGGAACTTTCAGAGTTTGGTACAGGAAATGCGGGATCATGGGATCACCCTTTCAACGGTAGCGGTTGGCAGGGATGCGGATACCAGGCTGCTGGAGGATCTGGCACGCATAGGAGGTGGACGCTATTATTTCACCGATGAGTTTACCAATATACCTAAAATATTCACCAAGGAAACCTATATGGCGACCCAAAGCTATGTTAAGAACCATACATTTTACCCTGTTATAACCGGCCAATCGCCTATTATTAGCGAATTCAGCCAAGGGTTCCCGCCACTTCATGGATATATCGCCACCATGCCCAAAGCAAGAGCCAACATGATCCTGTCCAGTGATGAGCAGGATCCGCTGCTGGCCGAGTGGCAGTACGGACTGGGCAGGGTTGCAGCATGGACAAGCGATATGCGGGGTATATGGACGGAAGATTGGCTTACCTGGGATCGGGTGCAGCGCTTCTGGCTAAACGTTATATCATGGGTGCTTCCATCCAATGATGATGAGAGCGGCCTTTTACAGGTTAGCAGAACGGGCGATAAAGGGCATATAATCCTGGATACGTCTCAGAATTGGGATGAGGTATTGGACAGCCGTGCAGTAGTGATAGACCCTGAAGGAGGAACCCAGACCGTTTCTCTTCAGGCTACTCAACCGGGGAAGTATGAAGGTGATTTTGAAATAGATCAAGCAGGGGTATATATTGTTCGGGTGGAACAACAAAAAGACGGGCAGGTGGTTGGACAGCTTGACACCGGCTTGGCAGTCAGCTACTCACCCGAATATGATATCCGCAATCAGGGTAATAAAGAACTGCTGGAGAGTTTGGTTAAGGAAACCGGAGGTGTTGTTATTGATGATCCTCAACAGGTGTTCCGGGAGGATCTGCAGCCGGTGTGGGCAGAAACTGAAATCTGGCCTTATCTTCTTCCGCTGGCGTTAGCATTGTTTGTGCTTGATATAGCGCTGCGAAGATTGAAGATGGAGATCCCGACTGAGAGGCTAACGGACGGATTAAGATTTATATACCGGCGTTTGGGTTTTGCTAAGTATATTTCCCGGGAAAAAATGTCC
>LFTM01000323.1 GCA_001513505.1 Clostridiales bacterium DTU092
TGACTGAAAGAACGAAGGAACAGGATCGGCAGAAATACACTATTTTAATATTATACTGTAAATGGTGTTTTTTTCATAGACTTTTTTTCATGCATCTGTGTTTTTTATGCTGCTTTTCCTAATTAGTAAGAATATGCTTTGAAATAAGTATCGGAACTGAACCTGCTTTCCTGTTCAGTTAATAGACATCTCCGAAAGTAATAATATCAGTTATTGAAATATTAAAGTAAGGAGTGTTGTTGAATATGGATAGGTTTCAAAAAGAAATAACTGTATCCAAGGCTATTTTAGAGAGACGCAGTATAAGAAGATTTAAGCCTGACAGGTTAACAAAAGAGCAGATTACATATCTGTTAAACTTAGCCTGTGCCGCCCCTTCAGCCAAGAACAGCCAGCCCTGGAGGTTTGTTGTAGTGATGGACGAACAGGAACGGGAGAGGATATGTGATGCAATGGAGCAGGGTTTAAAGCGGTTTGATGGCAGGGTAGGCAGTGCATGGCACAGCCTTTCTATCATGAGACAGGCTCCGGTCAACATTTTTATATTCGCTTCGGGCATAAGGGATATCCGGCTGGAGAGAACAATATTGGATACCGTAAATGACATGGCGTGTGCCCAATCCATCGGTGCCTGTATTGAAAACATGCTGTTGGCAGCCACTGGGATTGGACTGGGTTCCCTGTGGATCTGTGATATATTCTATGCATATGAAGAGCTGATGCAATACTTCGGTAAGGATGAAACTTTAGTTGCCGCTGTTTCGCTGGGGATCCCTGATGAAGCGCCCGGAATGAGGCCGAGAAAACCTTTAGAGGAAATTGTAGAGTGGAGATAAACGAATTAAGTAATACCTGTATATTGACGACAACATTTACGTATGCTACACTGAATGTAAACGCTTACATTTCATATTTTATGCAACTTGTGCGCTTTTATGTTTTTTAGAAGGGATGCAGAGGATATATTCTTTAAGATTGGTTGATCTTCATAATTTCACAAGGACTCCGCTTTTTGAAAGACCGAAAAATGTAAACATTAAGGTAACGGAGAGGGATTACAGAATATTTAATGGAAAAACTGAATAATAGGTTAAAGAAACCGGATAAGGAAAGGAGCTGTTAAATTATGAAATTATCCGATATCGGGCTTATAGGACTGGCGGTTATGGGTCAGAACCTGGTACTTAACATGGAAAGCAAGGGATACTCTGTTTCTGTGTATAACCGGACGGCTGAGAGAACCAGGGAATTTATATCCGGTGCTGCAAAGGGAAAGGAAAGAATTGTAGCCACATATACTTTAGAGGACTTTGTTTCATCCCTGGCCAGACCCAGGAAAATTATGATTATGGTAAAGGCAGGCCGGCCGGTAGACGGTGTAATCGATCAACTGATCCCCCTTCTTGACGAAGGCGACATAGTGATGGACGGTGGAAACTCCTATTTTAAGGACACAATAAGAAGAGCCCGGGAGCTTTGCCAAAAGGGTATACACTTTATGGGGGTTGGAGTGTCAGGCGGTGAAGAAGGAGCACTTAAAGGCCCCAGTATAATGCCGGGGGGCAGTAAAGACGCCTGGGAACAGGTAGGAAAGATCCTTAAAGATATATCAGCAAAAGTTGATGGGGTCCCCTGCTGTGATTATATAGGAACTGACGGTGCCGGGCATTATGTGAAGATGGTGCATAACGGCATTGAATACGGGGATATGCAGCTCATTAGCGAGGCATATTTTCTGATGAAAGAACTGTTAGGCTTTTCAGCGGCAGATATGCAGGCAGTATTCCAGGAGTGGAACAAAGGACAGCTGAATTCATATTTAATCGAGATAACAGCAGATATACTTGGAAGAATTGATGACGAAACCGGACAGCCGCTGGTGGATGTAATACTGGATCGGGCAGGTCAGAAGGGTACGGGGAAATGGACTTCTCAGGAAGGACTTGAACTGGGTGCTGCTATCCCAACCATTGCCGAGGCAGTTTTTGCCCGTTTCATGTCAGCCATTAAGGAACAGCGTGTATCGGCATCCAAAATGCTCAAAGGACCTGAAGTTGAGTTCACTGCAGATAAGGATACGCTTGTGGAGGATATTGGTAAAGCTCTGTATGCCTCCAAGATATGTTCATATGCCCAGGGATTTGATCTTCTTACACAGGCTTCACAGGAATATAACTGGAATCTCAGCCTGGGGGATATCGCCCTGCTGTGGCGTGGAGGCTGCATCATACGTGCCCAGTTTTTAGACCGGATAAAGGAAGCTTACGACAGGAATCCCGATCTTGCAAATTTACTTCTTGACCCATATTTCAGGGAGATTATACATGAGTCCCAGGACAGCTGGAGACGGGTGGTAAGCCTGGCGGTTCAGTACGGTATTCCGGTTCCCTGCTTCAGTTCTGCTTTAGCCTATTATGATTCCTACCGCAGGGAGAAGCTGCCGGCCAACCTTATTCAGGCACAGCGGGACTACTTCGGTGCTCATACTTACGAAAGGATCGATAAAGAAGGAACCTTTCACACAGAGTGGATTAAAAACTGATCTCCTGTTCATCCATGCAGGTATAAACAAAAACGGGTATTTTGTTTTTTGATAAAGTTATAAATATATGAAAGGGGAGCGAGGGAGAAATGAGTGTAAGTTTTGATTTAACAGGCAAGGTGGCAGTTATAACCGGCGGCGGTGGTATACTGTGCAGCGAAATGGCAAGACAGCTGGCAGAGAGAGGAGTAAGTGTCGCCGTACTGGATCTGGCTGCTGACAAGGCCGAGGCAGTGGCATCGGAAATCACTGCCAAGGGTGGCAAAGCCATAGCCGTCCAGACCGATGTACTTGATAAGGACAGCATTATCAGAGCCAAAGATATAGTGCTTAAGGAATTTGGACGGATTGATATCCTGATCAACGGAGCAGGTGGTAATAAAAAGGAAGCTACCACCAGCGATGAGATGAGCTTTTTTGATATACCTTTGGAAGCCCTTCAGTGGGTTTTCAACTTAAACTTCATGGGAACGGTTCTTACGACCCAGGTGTTTGGCAAGGTAATGGCCGAACAGAGCAGCGGCAGCATAATCAACATATCATCCATGTCGTCCTTAACGCCTCTTACCAGAATTGTGGGGTACAGTGCAGCCAAGGCCGCTATAAATAACTTTACCCAGTGGATTGCGGTGTATATGAACCAGAACTATTCAACCAATATCCGTGTTAATGCTATCGCACCCGGTTTTCTTCTTACCCAGCAGAACTACTATTTACTGGTGGATGAAAAAACCGGGCAGGACACCCAGAGAGGAAAAGATATCAAGGCGAATACACCCATGGGCAGATATGGAAAGCCTGAAGAGCTGATAGGTGCTATCATCTGGCTGGCTTCTGATGCTTCATCCTTTGTAAATGGAGTGGTGATACCTATAGACGGTGGTTTTTCAGCGTTTTCAGGGGTATAGATGATGCGGTGCTTTTTAAGTATAATGCAGAGCAGCCGTGTTAATTTTCGTATTTGTACTGTGAAAGGAGGGGGAAGTCATGAATGTTCTTGCCATTGAAGTGAGTACTTCCTCTGCCAAGGCATTGATATTCTCTGTCCGGGAAGGGATAAAAGGGGTATGCAGTATTCCGTACTCAAATAATGTCAGCGATGTGGTTACCCAGGATCCTGACGGGATTTACCGGACGCTTATTGAATGTGCCAGAAACCTTATCGAGCGGGTAGACTGTCCTATTGACGGGATTGGTCTGGGGAGCACGTGGCACAGTCTTCTGTTTCTGGACCGGCATCGCAAACCTGCGGGAAGGATTAAAACCTGGGCCAACACTGAAGCTGCTCCGACAGCCTACCGGTATCGCAGGGATGAGGAACTGAAACTGTGGTTTTACCGGAAGACGGGATGTATGGTACACAGTATATATCCGGTTTGGAAATACATCCATGCCAAGCAGCAGGGATACCGGGAGCTGGATTCTGAGGGTTATTTGTCTTCACAGGCCGAATATGTCTTTGAAAAACTCACGGGAGAAGTAGCTGTCTCGACAAGCATTGCTTCGGGTACAGGTTTTATGAATATACATACTCTGGAATGGGATCAGGAGATACTGGATTTTGCGGGAGTAAAAAAATCCCAGCTTGCTCCTATTTTTGATCTGGAGTATACCGCTCCGCTGAATGATGAGGCTGCCAAAGAGCTGGGGCTTAAACCTGGAACGCCGGTAGTGCTTCCCGGTCCCGACGGTGCCTTGAATCAGGTAGGCGCCGGTGCCATGGAAGAAGGGATAATGACCATGTCGGTAGGCACAAGCGGAGCGATCAGGATTGCAAGCGGAGAGCCAGTTTTACCCCGGCAGCCTTCCACCTGGTGCTATTATGCAGCTGAGGGAAAAAGGCTGGCAGGTGCTGCCATTTCAGGAGCCGGCAACTGCGTTGAGTGGTTTGCTAAAAAGGCAAATCTGGGCAAAGTGGATTACCGGACGCTGGATGATCTTGCTGCCAGAACTGACAGGGAGGATGCTCCGGTGTTTCTGCCATTTTTATACGGTGAACGCTGTCCCGGATGGGATGACGGCAGGACCGGTGGATTTTTTGATGTGAAGGGACATCATGGGGCAGGGGATCTTCATTATGCCGTACTGGAGGGAATACTGTTCAATCTCTATCAGTGCTATATTGCTCTGACAGAGGTAGGAGGCACACCCAGAGAGATTCGTATATCCGGAGGGATAGAGAATTCGCCGTTGTGGCTTCATATGGCAGCTGACATCTTTCAACGGGAAATATATACATCGAATATTGAACATGCTTCTACAATGGGAGCAGCGGTGGCAGCTTTAAAGGCTGTGGGTGCTATAGAGGATTTGAATGCATTTCAGCCAGAACCAGGTGAGAAAATCATTCCTGATGAGAAAATGGGGCAAAAATATAAAATCAGATTTGAGATATATATGGACTGGTACAGGAAAACCGCCAATGGAGGTGAATAGATTATGAAAGGAATTATATTGAAATCAGCCGGTGATAAAGGGCTGGACAGAACGGAGGTTTATTCTGCCCTCGAAAAAGCTCTGGAGAGCCGAAAGGAAAGCTTAAGAAAGGTGCTGCTTTTGCCCCCTGACTTTACCCGGGCACATTCGGGAGCTGGGGAGATTACGGCAAAGCTGTACAACATGCTGAAGGATACCTGTCAGGTAGATGTTATGCCGGCGCTGGGTACCCATATGCCCATGAGCGATGACGAACGTATTGCCTTTTTTGGGGAAGAAATTCCTAAGGAACGCTTTATTGTGCATAACTGGCGGGACGATGTGGTAAAAATAGGGGAGATCCCCTCTGAGTTTATCAAACAGGTATCCGAGGGATTAATGGACGAACCCATCGACGTTGAGGTAAACCGGCATCTGATCGAGGGAGGTTATGATCTCATTATCTCCATTGGCCAGGTGGTACCTCATGAAGTTGTGGGTATGGCCAACTACAGCAAGAATTTGTTTGTTGGCTGCGGCGGACATAACATGATAAATCAGACTCATTCGCTGGGTGCCGTGTATGGTATGGAGAGGATCATGGGCCGGGATCATTCTCCGGTGCGCAAAGTTTTTGATTACGCCGAGCAGCATTTTGCTTGTGAGCTTCCACTAATGTATATACTTACGGTGACCACCCATCAGGAGGACAGGGTTTTAATCCACGGGCTTTTCATCGGAAGGGAACGGAAGCTGTTTGAAGAGGCGGTGGCTTTGAGTCAGGAAAAAAATATGCAGTTTCTTGATGAGCCCCTTGACAAGGTTGTTGTGTATCTGGACCCTCAGGAGTTCAAAAGTACCTGGTTGGGTAACAAAGCTGTTTACAGAACACGTATGGCTATTGCCGACGGCGGCGAATTGATAGTATTGGCACCCGGAGTCAGGCAGTTTGGTGAGGACAAAGATAATGATCGGTTGATCCGAAAATATGGTTATGTGGGACGTAAACGGGTGCTTGAGCTGTTAAGGGAGAACACAGATCTTCAGCAGAACCGATCGGTGGCAGCCCACCTTATACACGGTTCGTCAGATGGACGGTTTACCATTACCTATGCTCCGGGGCATCTGACCCGTGAAGAGGTGGAAGGGGTTAACTTCAGGTATATGGATCTGGGAGAGGCTTATGCTCTGTATAATCCCGACAAACTAAAGGATGGCTTTAACTTATTGGACAACG
>LFTM01000248.1 GCA_001513505.1 Clostridiales bacterium DTU092
TACCTGAGCACAACCTCCTTAAGGGTGTCGCCATTACGATCGATTAGTTCGCAGGGAATGATGACCATTCCCTTATCATGCTGCCCGTCAAACCGTTTATAACGCTCATATAAAAAAGCGGTTATCTTGGCAGGAAAAGAAACGGGGCATTCATTCACCGGCATATCTTCCCTTACATATGCAATTCCGGCTTCGGTGGTATTGGATATTATAAACCTTAAATCCGGGTTGGCTGCGCATTCGAGAAATCCATCCCAATTGGTGTAAGGATTGATGCCACGGCTTACCGAGGTTATGATCTCCCTTTTTTCCACCAGACGTCCATCCTGGATTCCTCTGAGCAGCAGGGTATAAAGCCCGTCCTGCTCATTCAGCACGTCCACCAATCCCTGTGGGATGGGCTGGACGATCACGGCCTTACCGCAAAATAATCCTTGCTTGTTCATTTCGTTGACCATCCAGTCCACAAACGCCCTTAAAAAATTCCCTTCGCCAAACTGGATAATTCTTTCGGGCATGTCATATAAAGGTCCAATCTCCACATCATCCGGTACAGAGTCCGCCTTTTCCAGAAGCTGTTTATTCAACCTTTTCATTTTCATATCAACACCCTCCCGGCATATATCTTTCCTATGATTTTTTAGCAGCTCCCTCTGATAACCAGCTCCGGAGTAACCGTCATCTTATGCGGCACATCCTTGCCTTCCAGTACATCATGCAATATCTGAACCGCACCTTGTGCCATCTCTTCCACCTTGTTTTCCACCGTGGACAGCTCCGGATCAGTGCACAGGCACACCTGAGAGTTGTTATATCCGATAACCGCTGCATCCTGTGGAACCTTTTTCCCCACTTCCCTGAGTTTTTTTAACACACCTGCTGCAACTATGTCCTCGCTGGTTAAAATGGCAGTATACTCACAGCCTTCTCTTTCCAGTTTTTCAACCCCATCATAACCCCCCGTAATTCCCGGTGACACTTTTATAATGCAGCTGCTGTCAAGGATAAGGCCCTTTTCCTTCATCCCTCTTTTAAACCCGCGAATTTTAGCCATACCGCTGAAAGTATCGGCATCATACAGATATATCATTTTTCGATGTCCTTTAGAATACAGCAGCTTTACAGCCTCGTAGGTACCTGTTTCATCATCACATACAATGGAGTAAATATTTTCACCATCCAAATGCCCGTTAAGCATCACCAGGGGGACCTGAAGGGCTGCATCATATATATGTCTGTTGTCTGACTTTTCTCTGAACACCGAGCCTACCAGAATTATGCCGTCAACTTTTTTCTGCAGCATTATCTTCATATATTCCCTCTTGTTTTCTATCTCCTGGCCGGTGTTGCATAGAATAACATTGTATCCGTATTCCCTGAATTTTTGTTCGATGGTGTATATGGCACTGGCGTAATATGAGTCCCTAACATCGCTGGTCAGAACACCAATTGTATTGGTAGTTCTTTTAACCAAGCTCCGGGCTATGGCATTTGGCGTATACTTATACTCCCTAAGCACAGCCTTAACCTTCTCTCTGGTCTCGGGTTTGACATTTGGGCTGTTATTTATTACCCGGGACACCGTTGCAATGGATACCCCGGCTTTCTTGGCTATCTCATATATGTTCATAAATCCGGCATCAACCTCCACATAGTCAGCATGTATCTCACGACTTGTAAACGCTTTCATATTTCATTAAAAAAATGGATGCATAAACCAATTACAGACATATCCAATTATTAAACAATTGAATATTATGGAAGCCTTGAAGCTCCAGCGGCTGAAATAATACCTGCAAGTATATTACGCGTCCATTAAAAGCATCCGTTAATCGCTTACCAACTTAACAATAGCCGGTTCATCCTCTTCTATCTCACTGAATCTTCCTATATCGGGGTTATCAAAGAAATTGTCGTGATGATCATCATTTGCCGTAGAAACTTCCCCTACTATGGCATATTCCGACTCAGCCCAGAAAGAATGCCGTACTCCGGGTTTCATGGTTATTCTCTCCCCGGAAGACAGAATCAACGGTTTATCAGTAGGTATATCGGTTTCCTCACCGTTTACATGAAGCCTTATAGTATCACTATCCCCCGACAGCTGAACCGCCAGTTTGCCCCACCTGCATATAATGTCCTCTTTCTTTGATGCATGATAATGCGTAGGGGTAACCTGTTTATGTTTGACGTACATAATCTTTTCACAATACTCTGGCTGCTCGGCTAAATTGACAAGTGTAAGCCCAATCCTGTCAAAATCCCCTAATCCAAAATCGGTAACATCCCATCTGGGTTTAGGCGGAAGTACCCAGCCATGCCTCTCAAATGCATCGGTCGCTTCCCTAATAACGGCATTTATCTTGGAACGCTTCATTATTAAACACCCCTTTTCACAGTAAAATATTCCAATCTATAGAAATGCCAGCCTGATGATCAAGTAAACTTTTACCGTTTGCAGTGTCAGAGCTTTCTCTTGGGCATGGAATCAAACAACTTTTCAATCCTCTTGATATCTTTCATACCTTCGGTTGCACTGACTTCGGACAGACAGCAGGCTGCCGCCGCCGTCCCTATTGCCAGAGCTTTTTCTATATCCCATCCTTTATAAATGGAATACAGAACGCCCGCACAAAAAGCGTCACCCGCTCCAACAGTCCCCTTAATATACCCCGCCGGTAGTTCCAGGGATGGCTGCCGGTAGGTTCTTCCGCTGGTATCCATAGCAACAGCTCCCTCGGGAGCATGAATAACTACCCAGTCATGAACTCCCATCTCAAAAAGAACACCGCACATCTTTTCAAGGTTATCGGCAATAAGGGCGCCTTGGGGATCTCTTGCTGGAATCAGGGTAGTCAAGGAAGCCTCTATTTCATTTATAATACAGTAATTCGTATATTTTAAACTTGGAGGCACAATCCTGGAAAACCTGTCACTGTTTTCACTTACCACATCTATTGAGGTCTTTATCCCCCTGCTTTGAGCTGCTGCAAGAGTCCGGGCCATTACGGTACCGTATTCTTCATCGTATGCATCCAGAGCATCCAGTAACAGAACATATCCTATATGCAGCAGAGGAGCATTTATTCTGTCAAAATCAAAATGCTCAAAATCCAGCAGACTGTTAGCACCCCTATAATGGAAAAAAGTTCTTTCTCCGGTGGATTTGACCGTCATAACATCGGTAAAGGACGTATTTGCTGATGAAGTTTTCCCAAGCAAGCGGATATCAACGTTATGTTTTTTAAGAAGGTCCTCAACATATTCCCCATCCTCATCACAACCGACCATCCCGATGGCCTGCAGTTTAAGTTCCGGGTCCATCTTGGCAAGATCCAGCAAAACGTTGGTTACCGCACCGCCAACCGATTTTTTTATAGAATAAATTGACGATAAGTTACCCTGCTGGGGATAACTGTCAATGACCTTTACATAATCAACAACTACATTACCCCCTATTGCAATTCCTGCCCCATCCATTTCAACACCCCCAATTTACAGTACCGTTTAAATATTCAATATTCTCCATGGAAAATCCTTCTACCGTAAAATGAATCTACCGCGTCAATTACCGTCTTTATTACTCCATTCTGACAGCCGTATCTGTCACTATTCCATTTCAACGATCTAATACACCTTGCTCCACCCTTATGGTTATATTCCCCACAACGGCTTCACCGGGTTTAAGATGTATTGTTCCGGTATCCTCTATACCCTGCTCGGCCATGTTAAAGCCGTTGTTACAGTTGGTAACCGGCTCAACAGCAAAGAACTCCCTGGAATCCATTGGGGAATAAATAATGGTGTGTTTAAAAATATCGTCAGTTTCCATGGTTAAAGTAACCCCGCTGCCGGGCCATTTAATTATGGCAGGGGCATGAAAAACCCTGAAACAGTTATCGATGTGACGGAAATCCAGCTCTTTCTCCCGCGAAAAATCCAGCTCATCAGGTATGTCAACCCAACGGCCGGTGGGTATGGGTGTATCACCTGGATACACACCCTTTGCGGGCACCTTCAGTATAACAACATCATCCTCCGGGGTCAGTTTCCTCATAAAATACGGATGAATGCCCATACCGGCGGGCATTGTAATATCCCCCGTATTTTTAATCATAAGACGGGTAAAAAACTCCCGTCCGGACACCCTGTACTCAATCCGGGCATAAAACGGAAACGGCCAGGATATATCATCAAAATCCCGGCTGTTAAATTCCATTATTATATATCCCGGACCCTTTTCAAGTATGTGCCAGGGTCTGGAACGCACCTCTCCATGTATTGCATGTCCTTCAGGTGTGTTCTTATGGAGCGTATAGGTATTTCCTTTATAATTAAGTACGGCGTTTTCAATACGGTTGGAATACGGGATCATTGTGAATGAAGCCAACGCTCCTGATTCCATTCTTTCAACTGCTTCAAAGGGCGTGGGTCTCATCACATCCACCCATCGATCCTTAAGACGATAACGCATTGAAAATATTCCTGCACCTAATTGGGGGCATACCTTGACTTCCAGATATTCACTGCTTAAAACTTCTAACTCACTCATACATACACATCCTTAACAATTTTATTGAAATATATATGAAAGGGTTTTGCAACCCTTTCAATAATTACACCGCTATTTCCGTTTTAGCATTTACTGAAATCTTCCCCGATAAGCCCATAATCCCAGGGCCGGGTTGCTTATATAGAATATTCTCTCGCCGTTGTCCAATAAGTTAAAGCCATCCTTTAGTTTGTCGGGATTATAC
>LFTM01000254.1 GCA_001513505.1 Clostridiales bacterium DTU092
CCTGATACCGGTGCATTAAAGTAAAAGTCGGGCTTGTAACCGCCTCATCAGCTCCCAGCCCCTGACTAATCCCGCGGGACAGCACCGTCTTGCCCGCTCCCAGATCTCCATGTATAAGTACAATTGCACCTGGTCCCAGCAATTTCCCAATACTTTGTCCAAGTGCTACCGTTTCCTGTTCCGAATGCGTTATAAATACTGCCATTTTAAAACACCATTCCCAAATTTATAAATATTACATCTCTATATTATAACCATAAAAGCGGGGCATAACAAGCCCCGCTTCAATAACAAAGTTTGTATGGCTGTTTAGGATGGTTTTACCTACGCAGAATAGGAGATACCTTTTTATATATAATCATGGTAATGAGGGATATAACAACAGCTTTTAATATGTTAAACGGTATAACGGCATACAACACATATGTCTTAACATCAACAATAGCCTTGTTTGCCTTGGACATCATATCCAGTATGGCTTCCATTGAAAATATTCTGGCATACATGGGAATAAGAACATAATAGTTTGCCAGGGAAGCTAAAATTGCCATGGCCACAGTTCCAAATATCATACCTATCAGCGCGCCTTTTTTTGTTCTGTTTAACGAATACACAAGGCCGGCAGGGAATACAAAAGATACTCCCACAACAAAATTTGCCAGGTTCCCAACTCCCCCGGTTTCACTTCTGAAGAAGAAATGAATCAGGTTCTTGACAAACTCAATTATTACACCTGCTACTGGCCCCATGGCAAATGCACCGATAAGAGCCGGCAGATCGCTTATATCGAACTTTAGGAAAGCCGGAAACAGCGGAAGGGGAAACTCTGCAAATGCCATTAAAACAAACGCAATAGCTGAAAGCAGCCCGATTTTGGCTATATCCCGGATTGTATAGTTCGCTTTTAAACCTTTTGCATGCTCTGTCTGCATAGATATAATTCCTCCTATCATACTGATTTTTATTAAATTTAAAAAAGCCCCGGGCTATCTTCCCGGGGCTTAATAATCATCAAAAGCTGATCACCTGGTGCCATCTTCTCCCATCCAGACTATACTGTCGGCCCCGGAATTTCACCGGGTCAAT
>LFTM01000208.1 GCA_001513505.1 Clostridiales bacterium DTU092
GATCATGCCAATGGCAGCAGCTTCCATCAGGGTAAATGGCTCTATCCCGGAAACAATATGCCCAATTAACAGAGCTCCTCCCGTAGCAACAAAAATACCAAGCTGGCCACCCAATCCTATAAGCGCACTCATAGGAGAAGCAATTAAAGGCCCGAAATCGGTCATGGCACCAATACACAGAAATATCAACGGTGGATAAATTCCTAATTCGATCCCTTTGTATAAATAATAAACAAGACCTCCCTCATCATACGCGGAAAGGCCCGCCAATGGAACATTGGCAATCAGCATTCCAAATGACAGAGGGAGAAGCAGTAGCGGCTCATATTTTTTTACTATGGACATATAAGCCAGACATAGAGNNCCATTATGATCTGTGGCACGTCCATCCCCATAAAGCTAAAGTCTTGAAATAGTGCTTCCAACCATATCAATATAATCAACTCCCAATTATTACTACAGTAGTTTCTTTTTTTTTTCATAAATGTTTTCTTAATTGTTTCTTCAACGTTTCTATGATTGTTTCATAATCAGTTGCTAAATAGTTGCTCCATCGCTTACTTGTTATCTACATCCTGATATAACCATCATGAACAATAATCGCATCCAGTTTACGGCCTTCTTTACACATGGCACATTCTCCCGGACTATAAAGCTGATAACCGGGAATGTCTTTACTGGTAAACAAGGAATGAACTTCCTGTTCATGCATATCCGGATATGCATTAAATAAAGCCGAAACACCGACTAATTTACCTCCATAATAGGAGAGACACTCCAGTGCGCTATTGAAAGTTATTCCGCTGGATATAGAGGAAACTAACAGTATAATGTTCTTGTTATATATCACTTTCTGTATATTATGATGGAATATAAACTGTCTGTTTACATTGCTCCTTGGTGTAACCACGTGGATATCTCTGCCACTGTTTACAACCGATGTTCCTTCCCGCAAAAGTTCATCTGCCAGGTATGCACCAATTACTTCAGTCCCTTCTATACATACGATTGTGTCTACAAGTGTACTTGATAAATAGGGCAAAGCCAGTTCTTCTGCTACGTCTCTGGCCACCGATGCATTGGTTTTCAGGTTGTCCAGATCAAGATAATAATTAGTATGAAAATGACTGGTAGTAAAGTGACCTGGAATTACCTTCATACTTATTACCGGATTTTTATCCAACGAAACGGTAAAGGCTCTGTCTTCCATTATCATTTCTCCTTTACAAATAATTTTTGGGATATTATCATAACGGATCCATTTGTATTTCGGCACTCTATATTCCATATCAGGATGAGAACAAGATACGAACACCGAATGGCTATTTTTAACCTGTTTCGGTTATTTCCGCAACTTTCTTCCTCTAATACTGATTGTATTCAAAAGGAAAGAACTTGTCAAGAAAACAAAAACCCGAGTAAAATTCGGGTTTTTGAGAGTTTTTCCCTATCTATGCTTTGTAAGCTTTAACTTTTGATATCCTTTTTTCTTCCATCTTTTCAACTTTGAATACCAATCCGTCAAACTCAATAATGGGTTTTTCATCTTCCCCCGGTATTCTCCCCAATTGACCGATTAAAAAGCCGCTTAATGTTTCGTACTCTTCTATTGGTAAGTTTACTCCAAGAAAGTCTTTCACACGTTCAAGACTTACCACCCCATTTATAATACAGGTATTCTCGTCCAGTTTTTCAAATTCCTTTTCATCCTCATCATATTCATCAAATATATTACCAACTATTTCTTCTATTAGATCTTCAATTGTTATTAATCCGGCAGTACCTCCATATTCATCAATTGCAACAGCCATATGTGTTTTTGTGGATTGCAGTTCCTTGAACAATTCATCAATTTTTTTGGAAGCAGGAACAAAATATGGCCGTCGAATTATATCTTTAAGATTAAATTCCTGGTCATTGTCATCCAAAAGTTTTATCAGATCTTTAACATTTAATATTCCTACAATGTTATCAATACTATCCTCATACACAGGATACCTTGTGTATTTTTCTGTTTTGACCAGATCAATAATATCTTTTAAGCTTGAAGAAATGGGAATACCAACAATATCAGTTCTATGAGTCATTATATCTGAAGCAATTTTATCATCAAACTCGAAAATATTGTTTATCATTTCCTTTTCACTTTCATCGATGGTACCTTTTTCTTCACCGACATCCACCATCATGCGGATTTCTTCCTCAGTAACCTGCTCATCATCAGCGTTAGGATCAACACCAAAAAGCCGTACAAAGAAGTTGGTTGATATTGTGAGCAGTTTTACAAAAGGTGATGTAACGACTGATAAATATCTAAGAGGTGAAATTACAAAAAATGAGATAGGCTCAGCCTTTTTCATTGCCAGTCGTTTTGGTACCAGCTCACCTAAAACAAGAGTAAAATAGGAGAGAATTATTGTGATGATTACAATAGATATAGTTTTTAAAACGTTTTCAGGGATTGTCACCTGTGTCATTTGTATAAGATTAACTAACCGATGTGCAAAACTTTCCGCAGCAAAAGCACTCGCAAGAAAGCCGACAAGAGTTATACCGATTTGAATGGTTGCAAGAAATCTGCTAGGCTCGCTTAAAACATTCATCACCATTTTAGCCTTCTTGTTTCCTTCATCGGCCATAAGTTTGATTTTCGTATCATTTAAAGATATTAAAGCAATTTCAGATGCTGCGAAAAAAGCATTCAGTACTATCAGCATCACTAAAAGCAAAAGTTCGGTAATCAAATTAATTCATCCTCCAATTTGTATTTTTGCCTATAATAAAATAAAAAAACCATAATACACCCTCATATACCTAAGAGTCTTATGGCCTAGGATAATAAAATGGTTTTAAACATACTTTTGCTTTTAAGAATAAATCCAATAGCGCTTTACTGTAGTCTTCCTCATCAGAATTACCGTCCATTAACATTCCTCCATTCCCAATCGTAAATTTTACTTTATTTTACCATATTAAAGTATTACCGTCAATCTTACGGCAATAAGCGAAAAGCGTAATCCCGTAATCCCATATCACAACCGGATATAAGCGAGCAATCTGCCACATTTCAAACAAAACTTCAAAGAATTCAATTAGCATAAAATAAGCCGGAGACATAAAAACTCCCCTTGACTTAAGTCCAGGGGAGTAAAATCCATTTATCTATCGTTTATGACAGATTCATACAGCCGGTACCCTCCGGCTAAATTATATGCATCAAAGCCATGTCCCATCAGCATACGGCAGGCAATATAACTTCGCTGACCGCTGCGACAAAGTACATAGACAGGTTTTGATTTATCCAGCCTGTCAATATTCCCCCTCAAACTTTCCAAAGGTATGTTAATAAATCCGTCTATTTTCCCTCTGGCTACTTCTGCGGGGCTCCTTACATCCAGGAGAGTTACACTTCCGTCCCGGGGCAGGCTTTCCACATCATGCCAATGAACGTTTTTCACCAGACCTTTTACAGTATTCTCAATTACGAACCCTATCATATTTACAGGATCCTTAGCGGATGAGAAGGGGGGACCATAACACAATTCAAGCTCCGCAAGATCAAATCCGGTCATGCCAGCCCTTATAGCAGTTGCCAATATATCACAGCGTTTATCAACCCCGTCAAATCCTACAATCTGGGCTCCCAGTATTTTGCCGGTGTCTTTTTCAAAAATAGTTTTTATAGACATGTTCGTCCAACCGGGATAATAAGTGGCATGAGAGGAAGTGTAATTATACACCTTGTCATAGTTCAGCCCCAAAGCCCTTGCAGTCCGCTCATTTATACCCGTCATGGCAACCGTCATATCAAATATCTTTAATACTGAACTTCCCTGAGTGCCTTTATATTTGCTCTTTATACCGCAAATGTTGTCTGCAGCAATTCTGCCCTGTTTATTGGCCGGCCCGGCAAGAGGTATAAACGCTTTTGCCCCCGTTACAAAATTGGTAACCTCAACAGCATCCCCAACTGCATAAATATCCTTTTCAGAGGTTTCCATATATTCATTAACAACGATCGAACCTATGGCATTGACCTCTATCCCTGCATCTTTTGCAAGAGCAGTTTCTGGCCGGACCCCCACCGACATAATTACCATATCGGCTTCCATTTCTCCGGTATTTAATTTTATGATAAGTTTTTTCCCGGCTTCTTCTATCTCCTTTACGCCGTTAGACAGAATAAGCTTTATTCCCTTATCCCTGACATATCTGTGAACATCCGCTGCCATATCAATATCCAATGGAGCGATCAAATGGTCTGCAAGCTCAACGATGGTTACATCGAGACCTGCTAATTTAAGATTTTCAGCCATCTCGACCCCTATATATCCACCGCCGACAACAACAGCGCTTTCAGGATTCTTTTCGTCGATATAATCTTTTATTCTTATGGTATCGGGAATATTTCTAAGTGTAAATACTCTGCTGCTGTCAATTCCTTTAATCTTAGGTTTTATAGGTTCGGCTCCCATAGACAGAATTAGTTTGTCATAGGTTTCAGTATATTCTTCCCCGGTTATTAAATTCTTTGCGGTAACTGTTTTTTCTTCCTTATTAATCGATGTAACTTCCGTAAAAATTCTCACATCCACATTAAACCTGGCACGGAATCTCTCGGGAGTTTGTACCGTCAAAGCTGATTTTTTTGCAATTTTACCCCCTATATAGTACGGAAGCCCGCAATTTGCAAAGGATATGAATTCTCCTCTCTCAAACATAATTATTTCTGCCTTTTCATCCAGTCTGCGTAACCTTGCAGCAGCAGATGCTCCGCCCGCAACTCCTCCCACGATCAGCACTTTCACCAATACATCCCCCCATATTTATGTTATTACAGGTATTAGCACCTTTGGGCTAAAAACAGTGTCCAGTAATATATTATCAGCAAAAATCTATGGATAAATTGAGCTGATATTCTAATAATTACCCAGGCTATAAAATATTTTTTCAGATGACTGAATATCATTCTCGACATTCTCAAAGGCATTGGAAATCATCAACTTAATCCTGATGGCCTGTTGCGCCTGTTTGACCCTGGGATTCATAAATTTGGTTTTTGCAAAATCCTCGAATCCGGCCGTTATAGGATATATGTTTTTATAACTTTTAGTCAGTTTATTTAAACCCTCAGGGTCTACTTTTAACAGAGAAGCCATCTTAACCATATATGAAATAAGATACCCATGATCAGTGCAGTTAAACTCCTATGTCCCCCTTTATACCAGCTCCCCTGTCATACCTTCTATAATAATACTAAACTATTTATTCCTATGCTTTTATCTCTCTTTATTGTAACATAAATTTCAATATTTTTTTAAATTATCCATTATAATTTGACAACTAAAAAACGCAGGTTTATGATAAACAGAACGCTCAGTCCGGGCAATACACCCGAATCCTCCAGGAATGAAAATTCGCGGATTAATGTATAGGTATCATCACCTAATTTGACGGTACCTTATGTATAGCTGACGTGGTCCCGGCAAAATTAGTGCTAACCACATGAATATCTGTCATAAATGCTATATTTTTGATAAACCGGTATGGTATAATCCGATTAAGGTTATAAGTATTATAGATAACCGACAACATTAACATTGCTAAAGGTGGTAAAATTGAAGACAGGCAAAAATTATGAAAGCTTATACAGAAGGAACCAAAAGACAGGCCGTGTAATCATAGACATTAACCTTGGAGATTATCTTGAATTTTTTCATGAATGGGATAACGCTGCATTCAGAAAAAGGGATATACATCCGGAGCTGGTTCAGTTCCTCGATCTATGCTCTGAAGAGATCCCCTTGCGAAATAAATTAGAAATCGTTTTCACGATAGGTACAAACAAAAGCCCTGAAAAAGAAGAAATGATCCGGACAAGTTACAGGAACTATTATAACTCTGTTAAACGTTTGGAAACCCGGAAGACAAAGAGGATTATAAAAATTTCAGCTATTCTTCTATCGATAGCCCTTACTCTTCTGACCGCATACGGGTTATTGGTGGATTTCAGGGAAAGCAATATAATTTCAAAAGTTTTGCTTGAAAGCTTATTGATTGGCGGATGGGTATTTACTTGGGAGGCTGTTCACATGTTGTTCCTTGACATCATTGAACCGTTTCGCAGGCGTCGTGAAATAAAACGCTTTCTGGAAGCAGAACTCACTTTCAAATATTTATAGAATCAGTAGTGTTGCAGAAAAAAATTTACTGAAAGTCAATGGATAATAAGTGCCTATGCTTC
>LFTM01000296.1 GCA_001513505.1 Clostridiales bacterium DTU092
GTACAGTATAGCCTCGGCACCTTCATGGGTACCGGCAGCTCCTGATTCTGCTACTATTTGCCGTAAAGCATTTGGTACATCGATAAGGGGACAGGGCCTCAAAAAGTTCTGACTAAATGGCTGTCTTTTCTGAAACGCGGCGAACAGGGGTGAACTTAGGATCTGCTTTAATGATTTTCCTTTAATATTGTCGGCTGCAAAATGGACAAAAGCACAGGGTTCTACATCTCCGGCGGCGTTTATATGAAAATAGTATTTCCCCCCTGCGATGCATCCCTGGGTCATGTACCCATCATTCCAGAAATCAGCTATTTGAATGGGTTTGTTTTCTCTGATGTACCGCACTCTGTTTACCAACCAGGCTCTTTGCTGGGGTTTTAATACGAGAGAAAAATCCGGGTTGCGTCCTATTGGCATATAGTGAAAGGACCAACCATAAAGAGTGCCTTTATTTATCATGGTGTCGATAAATTCATCCGAAAAAACTTCCCGATAATTCTGACTGGTTACGGTAAGGCTGATACCGAATATGATACCGTACTTTTTGAGGCTGTCCATGGCTGCCATAATTTTGTCGTATACTCCGGTACCCCGTCTGTTGTCCGTGGATTCCCGCCATCCCTCCAGGCTTATTGCCGGGGTTATATTACCGAGATGCTGCATCTTTTCCGCAGCGGTATCATCGATCAGCGTGCCATTGGTATATATCATGAAGGCTGCATCTTTATGTTTATTACACAGCTGAAAAAGATAAGGCCACATCAGGGGTTCCCCGCCTGACATTACAAAAAAATAGATGCCAAGTTCTTTGGCCTCGGTTATTATTCTGTCTACCTCTTCAAAGCTTAAACTTTTGTGATGATCATAGGCGCCGGCCCAGCAGCCTTTGCATCTGAGGTTACACCTGCTTGTAGGATCAATTAATATGGTATATGGTATGCTGTATCCCAGCTCCCGTGCAAGCCTGACATGTTTCGGAATACCCATCAGGCTCGCATGTATAAATAGATTTGCCAGCAGACGCTGCTGTACATTTTCATTTATTTCCGTCAGAATACGGTTTATGTATATTTTTAGAACGGGACTGGATTCAAACAGCAGTTTCAGCTGCTGGATCAGCTGACGGTGGCGGGGAGCGATAGGAGCTTTGCACAAAAGGTCCAGTGCTTGCGGGACATTGGACAGGGAACCCCGCTTTAAATAATTTAAAAGCTGGTTGAAAATTTTTTCACCAAGATATTGTTTGGTTATTTCCAGATTGGACAACATAAATAGCTTACTCCTTCCATAATTAATGGTATTACTTAATATAATTACCAAAAAACTTAAGAATATAGATGTTTTATGGTAAATTTTGTGAAGGAGTAAGCTATTTTTAACCTTAAAGCTCAAAAGCTTCCATCAGTGCTTCCAGAGCTCTCTTCTCGTCCTGCTTGTCAATAATATATGAAACCTTGGTTTCAGATGTAGTTATTGCTTTTATATCGATATTCTGCTCGGCCATAATTGTGAATATCCTTGCTGCAACGCCGGGCTGGTGTTCCATTCCCATACCTTCAACCGACAGCTTTACAATTTGCCCGTTTGTGCTCATGCTTATGGAGGGAAGTAGCGGCTGAAGGTCATTTACTGCCATTATTGCCTTTTGGAGGTCTTTTCTGGGCAGGGAAAAAGAAATATTGACTTTCCTGTCAATAGGCGCAGATTGACTGATCATATCTATATTTATGTTGTGATCCGCCAGTGTTTGAAATATCAGTGCTATGGAATTGCTGTCACTGGGTATGTGATTGATGGTAACAAGAGCTTCCCTGTTGCTGGAGCTTATGTTGGTAACTGCAGCCTGCTGAGTCAACATATCCTTCATACCGTATAATCCCGGCGGTTTTGCTGTAATAAATTTGCATGCTCTTAGGGCACCTAACGCAAATATCTGCCTGGAGAATGCAGTGTGGGTTATTTTAAGAACTTCATCATTTCCGGCGAACAGCACCGTGTGTTCACCCGGTATGGTGCCTCCGCGGACAGCATGGATCCCTATTTCCGTTTTAGAGCGTTTTTCATGTTTTGAATGTCTTCCGTATACATAGGCTTTGGAATTAAGCAGGGCTTCATTAATGGCATCCGCTAAGGCATAAGCAGTACCGCTCGGTGAATCCAGTTTCTGGTTGTGATGCTGTTCAATAATTTCTATATCAAACAGGTTACCCAGGACTGATGCTGCATTTTGAGCAAGTTCCATCATTACGTTAACTCCGAGGGACATATTGGCAGAACGGAATATCGGAATGCTATTGGATGTCTTGGTTATCAAATCCAGCTCATCATTTGAAAAACCGGTTGTGGCAATAACAACCGGAATATTCTGTTTTTTTGCATAATCCAGAATAAGGGGAAGAGCAGCAGGCATTGAAAAGTCTATGATGACATCGGCGTTTTCGCTGCACTCTTCTAATGAATGGTATACAGGAAAGTTATTATTTTTTGCATCGGGAAATTTATCAACCCCTGCAACGATCCGTACCGTTGGGTCGGCAGCTGCTGCCGATGCAACTGCCTGACCCATTCTTCCATTACAACCGTGTAGAATAATATTTATCATTAGTTGTTGTTCACTCCGTTTCGTGTTTTCTTATGCTAATTATTTATTTCAAGACCGTATTCAATCATCCGCTGTTTTAGTATTTCTAAATTTCGCTCTGACATATCTGTTAAAGGCATGCGAAGCCTGCCGACATTCATTCCCATCAGATTCATGGCAGTTTTCACAGGTATAGGGTTGACTTCCAAAAACAGTGCTTCTATTAATGGGAAAAGCTTAAACTGCAGTTTTCGGCTTCCCTCGATATCGCCGTTTAAAAATTTGTCTACCATGTCATGGGTATCCCGGGGTGCTATATTGGCTACCACCGAGATAACCCCTTTACCGCCGACTGATAACAGGGGTACCACCATGTCATCGTTTCCAGAATATAGATCTATAGTTCCCTCGCACAGCCGTGCCATATTGACCACCTGGGTTATATCCCCGCTGGCCTCTTTTATACCGACAATATTATCAATTTTTGACAGCTCCTTCAAGGTTGATGGGGTAACGTTTAACCCGGTTCTTGAAGGCACGTTGTAAATAATTATGGGGATATGGACGGCATCGGCTATGGCTGCATAGTGTTGGATCAACCCTTTTTGCGAGGTTTTATTATAGTAAGGGGTAACGATAAGTAGTGCATCGGCACCAAGTCTTTCTGCCTCTTTGGAATCCTTAATTACGTCAGCTGTATTGTAACCACCGGTTCCCGCTATTACGGGCACTCTTTTTGCGGCTTTTTCAACGGTGAAACCTATGACGGAATATCTCTCTTCTCTGGTCATGGTGGGCGGTTCACCGGTTGTGCCACAGGCAAGCAGGGCATCGGTTCCTTCACGAATTTGAAATTCGATGAGGTTGGCCAGGGATTCGAAATTTATCCCATCTTCTGTAAAGGGGGTAACCATGGCAACACATGATCCTGTAAAGACACTCATGGTTTGATCACTCCTTAAAAAAGTTTAGAAACACAGATTAACGGGCAAGCTGGCCATTTTCCCAGTACTCAATTAGTTTCTGGGCTATTTGTACGGTGTTTGTTGCAGCGCCTTTTCGTATATTGTCTGCTACCACCCACAGGTTTACACCACTGGGGACACTCTCATCCCTTCGGATGCGGCCTACAAACACCTCATCCTTGTTTTCTGCATATATGGGCATAGGATATTTATTATTTTCAGGGTCATCCACCACAACTACTCCGGGTGAATTTGCCAATACCTCTTTGAGTTCATTTAAATCAAAGTCTTTTTCGAATTCTACGTTGATGGATTCGCTATGGCCGTGGAAAACCGGGACACGCACTGTGGTTGCTGTAATTCTGATGCTATAGTCTCCTATTATTTTTTTAGTTTCCTCAACCATTTTCATCTCTTCTTTAGTGTATCCGTTTTCCAAAAATGAATCTATGTGGGGGATGCAGTTTGCAAAAATAGGATGAGGAAACTTTTTTAGGGTATTGTTTCCCTGAACTCCATTTTTAAGATCTAAATATCCATCCAAACCTGCACCCGATACGGCCTGGTATGTGGAGTATACAATCCTTTTAATTCTATAGCGCTGGTGTAAAGGATTTAACGCCACAACCGCCTGGATGGTAGAACAGTTGGGATTGGCGATTATGCCCTTGTGGTTCAGGATTTCACCGGGATTGACTTCCGGAACCACCAGAGGTACATTATCATCCATCCTCCAGGCACTGCTGTTATCGATAACTTCTATACCTTTGGATGCGGCAATGGGCGCAAATTTTTTACTGACGCTTGCACCGGCTGAAAACAGTGCTATGTGGATATCTTTATCGTCAAAGCAGTTTTCGGTCAATTCTTCCACAATATGTTCTTTGCCCATAAACTCAATAGGCTTTCCTGCCGACCGGGCTGATGCGAACAAGTAACATTTCGACAAAGGCAGCTGTCTTTCCTGCAATACTTCCAAAAATTTGCGGCCTACCATTCCGGTTACTCCGACAATAGCCAAGTTGTATTTTTGCATAACATTTTCCTCCTGATCCATTTATGAAATAAATATAATTTGATCCTGCAAAGCCAGCTTAATACCATCATATGCGGTTTATAAAAGGTTGTGAATTTACCGGTTAACACAACAAAGCGGCTGATGAAAACCAGCCGCTTTCGTACCACAAATTACGGTGTGACTCTGCAGGCAAGCATAAACCTGCATGTTGCTTGCGATGCGAAAGCAGTTAGCGCTCCATCATTAATGAATGATGACAGTCTCAGAGCTCTTAACTCTGAGCCCAGGACATGGATGACGGGTCATCTCACATCCTTCGGCACCTTTTCCTTTCAGCAGCTTTCATCAATACCCGTATTCTCCAGCGTTTTACTCATAAAAGGTGCACCTCTAAACTGCTCTATACTATTTATTTTTTTAATCATAACACCGATTATTTTAAATGTCAACTATCAAGCCTTTCTTGATTTTCACTGATACATATGCTACGATTAAATAGTAGTATCGGACGTTGTACGTTATTTGCTTTTGACTATTGTAACGGGCGTATCTTTTAATGCTGGCAGAATACTATGGAAATCACCTTGTGAAAAGGCTTAGAACCTGTTAACGAAGCGGAAGACA
>LFTM01000016.1:0-2900 GCA_001513505.1 Clostridiales bacterium DTU092
GATGGGGACAAGAGTTTTCTGAGACAGCAGCGTGCCAAACTGGCTGATTTGGCAAATAAAATAAAATATAATGTATTGATCCCGTATAAGAAATGGAATCCATTGGAAACTGTAATGTCCGGAATTGGTCAGGGGTACGTGCAGGTTACCCCGCTGGCTCTGGCCAGGTATGTAGCAGCAGTTGCAAACGGAGGCAAGGTGCTGGAGGCACATGTGACTAAAGCTGTGGTGTCCCCGGAAGGAGACATTATAGATGAAACCCGGCCTGTAGTTGTAAACGAGCTTGATGTAGATGAGCGGTATATTGAAGCTGCCCGTGAAGGTATGTATAAGGTAGTAAAGGACAGATCCGCCTCAGGGGGTGGGGCAGGTACGGCTGTTAGTTATTTTGCCGATATTGATCCAAGCATAACTCTGGGAGGTAAAACCGGAACTGCTCAGACATCAGGCCATACCGATCCTGAGGAACGCTCAAGAAGGAACACGGCGGTGTTTGTTGCATTTACTCCTTATGAAGATCCTGAAATTGCAGTGGCTGTCATGATACCAAACGGTCGTACCGCCAGTAATGCCGGATTAATTGCGCGGCGTATTATTGAAGAGTACTACCGGGTTAAGAATACTCAAAGAAGTTTTGATAGTATTAATGATGTAAATCAGCTAAAACAATAATGTTTTTGTAGATTTGTGCAGGAATTTTGGTTTGTTTGGCGAATATTGCAAGGTATGGGAGTATAATAGGTTTTGGGGGCAGTTATTATGAATCAAGACGCGGTTATATTCAAGGGAGTACGCGATGGAATAAGGATATATATAGACTCAAATTTCAGTAAAGCGCAAATAATGGATGCATTGCAACGGAAAATCGAATCCGGCAGACGATTTTTTCAAGGTTCCCAAACAAATCTTACTTTCATTGGCAAGAAGCTAACACCTGACGAACAACAGGTCATTATCGATCTGATTTCCCGGGAAATAAACGTTGGAAGTATAACATTTGAGATGACTGAAATGGAAAATTCTGACATCAGACCAATTGATCCTTTTGATGGGATTGAAGAAGGTATGACCCGGTTTGTCAGGGGTACCATTCGTAGCGGTCAGCTTGTGAGCTATGAAGGGAATGTGGTCATAATTGGAGACGTAAATCCTGGTGGCGAGATAGTTGCCGAAGGCAACATAATCGTTATGGGCACTTTACGCGGTATGGCCCATGCAGGAGCTACAGGTAACAATGGAGCTGTTGTAGTAGCTTTCAGCCTCCTGCCAACCCAGCTGCGAATAGGTAGTGTGATAGCCAGACCTCCCGAAGGTGAGGTGGTAAAAGCATCGTATCCGGAAATTGCATATGTTAAGGACGGCAATTTGGTCATAGAACCCTATTTACCCAGCAAAGGGAAGTAGTTTATAATATAGCAAAATGCCCCTGGATATATGCGTTGAGCTGGGTACTGATTGCGGTATCATGCAGATCATGACAATATAACCTGACCGGTAAGGAATTCTGATTTACAATAACAGGTTCCATGTTAATATGGTATAAAAATCGAGTTTTATAGGGGGAATGGACTTATGGGAGAGGTAATAGTTATTACTTCAGGGAAAGGAGGAGTTGGTAAAACCACTACAACAGCTAATATCGGGACAGCTTTGGCTCTCGCAGGAAAGAGGGTAGTGCTGGTGGATGCCGACATTGGTCTCCGTAACCTTGATGTAGTTATGGGGCTTGAAAATAGAATTGTATATGATTTGGTTGATGTGGTTGAAAAGGTTTGCCGTTTAAAACAAGCTCTTATTCGTGACAAGAGATTTGAAAGCTTGTATTTGTTACCCGCTGCTCAAACAAAAGACAAAAATGCTGTTTCACCACAGCAAATGCAAGAGTTGTGTGAACAATTAAAAGAAGAGTTTGACTTTGTGCTTATCGACTGTCCGGCGGGAATTGAACAGGGTTTTAAAAACGCAATCGCCGGTGCAGATAAAGCAGCGGTGGTTACCGTACCTGAGGTTTCTGCGGTGCGGGATGCGGACCGTATCATAGGACTGCTGTCTGCAAATGATATAGATGAGCCAAAACTTATAATAAACAGGCTCAGAATAGATATGGTAAAACGTGGAGATATGATGGATATTAATGATACTCTGGACATACTGGGAATAGACCTGTTAGGAGTTGTTCCGGATGATGAACGGGTTGTTATATCTACCAACAGAGGTGAGCCTGCAGTAACCGATGATAATTCTTTGGCCGGACAAGCCTATAGAAATATTGCTGGAAGGCTGATGGGAGAGAATATTCCTATTATGGACATGGAAACAGATGAAGGCTTTTTAGCAAAAATAAAGCGTTTTTTCAACGCAAATAGGAAGCGAGCCTAATAGTAAGGGTGAGGGGGATTGCTGTGTTTGATTTGTTTAAATTCTTTGGAAAAGGAGAAAGTAAGAGCAAGGACATTGCTAAAGAGCGCTTGAAGCTGGTATTGATCCATGATCGTGCCAATATTTCCCCTAGATATCTGGATATGATAAAGGATGATGTTATAAAAGTAATTTCCAGCTATATGGAGATAGACGAGAAGGGAATGGATATCCGTTTGTCCCGAATACCACAGAAGGATGATACATATAGTACGGCACTGGTGGCAAATATTCCAATAAAAAAAGTGAAGAATTTAGGACCGAATAAAGGCTAGAG
This sequence comes from Clostridiales bacterium DTU092, assembly GCA_001513505.1. Taxonomy (GTDB): domain Bacteria; phylum Bacillota; class Clostridia; order Caldicoprobacterales; family Caldicoprobacteraceae; genus DTU074. The sequence goes on from LFTM01000016.1 coordinate 2,696, forward strand.
ATTGCAATTGGCAATCTCTTTTTTATTAATAACAGAGTCTGTGAATTAAGTTTGAAGAATATTATGGAAGCCGCCTTGCGGAAAGGCTTGGAGCTCCAGCGGCTGGAATAATATTCTTCATATATATTATATGTGTTTCTGTTTTAAGTGATCATAATATGCGTACTGGCAGGCACTGCCTATTTAATAATTACCGCCGCTGTGT
>LFTM01000016.1:2912-4813 GCA_001513505.1 Clostridiales bacterium DTU092
CCGCCGCTGTGTTATAATGATACAGGGTAAACAGTTTGTTTTTCTACAGGGGGAATAGATGTTTAAAAAAAAGCTAATCAGAAATTTTGACTTTGTCACTCTACTTCTAATAATGATGATAACATGCTTTGGCCTGGTGGGTATAAGCGTTGCTATGCGTTCTCCGGTGGAGGGTACCGAAGAAGGGCTGTTGGATGTTATTGAAAACTTTGACATGTATCATGTCAGGCTTCATCTGCTGTGGTTTGCTGCCGGGCTGATTGGTATGTTGATAGTCGTCAGCATCGACTACCATATGCTAGTTGATCTATCGCCCTATATGTACTGGGCGGTAATAGGGATGCTTTTATATGTATCATATAAGGGGCATGTTGCCGGTAACGCGCGGAGCTGGATTGATTTCGGGAGTTTTTATATTCAGCCTTCCGAATTCGCTAAAATAGCTTTAATTTTAACTTTGGCCAAGGTTATGGCCAAAAAAAAGGATGAAGGGGAAGGCTTTCTTCGTGTCAGGGATTTGTTCCCGGTTTTCCTTCAGCTTGTGATACCTATGGCATTGATTATAGATCAGCCCGATTTTGGTACGGCCATGGTATTTATAGTCATAGTTTTCGGGATGTTGTTTGCTGCAGGTATAAGTTATAAGATTCTGCTGGGTGCGGCAGGAGCCGCTGTTGCGGTAATACCGGTTGCCTGGAATATGCTTTTATCTGATGTTCAGAAGAATCGTATTCTGGTATTTTTGAATCCCGGCATGGATCCTATGGGTACGGGTTATCATGTCATTCAATCAATGATTGCAATTGGTTCCGGCAGGATGTATGGTAAGGGAATCCTGACCGATAACACATTGAGCCAGCTCAATTTTGTTCCGGCTAAAAATACCGACTTCATATTTTCGGTTACGGTAGAGGCTCTTGGTTTTGTAGGAGGAGCTATCATTATAGTATTATATTTGCTTTTAATATTAAGGACTATTTACCTGGCATCAAAGGCAAAAGATACTTTGGGCAGCCTTATAATAATAGGGGTAGTATCCATGATAATATTCCATGTATTCGAGAATATAGGAATGACAATGGGCTTGATGCCGGTAACAGGGATACCGCTGCCTTTTATGAGTTATGGAGGAAGCTCCATGCTCACCAATATGTTTGCCTATGGTTTGGTCTTAAACGTGGCTATGCGCAGGCAGAAGATAAGATTTTAACTAATTATGAGTACTGGGAGGTAAGCCTTCGTGAATATTGCTTTAATTGCCCACGATAGAAAAAAAGAAGAAATGGTGAACTTCTGTATAGCCTATAGGGGTATTTTGGCCAAGCATTCACTTTGTGCCACAGGCACAACGGGTAAACTTATAGCTGAGGCTACCGGCTTACCGATACATCGCTTTCTTTCAGGCCCCATGGGTGGTGATCAGCAGATAGGAGCCATCGTGGCTTACAATAAGATAGATCTTGTTATTTTTATGCGTGATCCCCTGACGGCTCAGCCTCATGAGCCTGACATAAATGCCTTATTAAGGCTTTGTGATGTGCATAATATTCCTCTGGCCACGAATATGGCGACTGCAGAAGTTATGGTTAAAGCTCTGGAACGGGGTGATCTGGATTGGAGGTTAATAGTGAATCCTCCTGAGGATGGTAATGTATTTGAACGATGACGGATCTGCTAATAATGAGCAGTTTCAGCGGCAGGAACTAATGTTAATGCTGCATGAATAAAATTCATATTCCCCATTGCCTCAAAATATACTTTTATTGATAAGGAGGGAATGGGGATTGGAAATCAGAAGAAGTGTATATACAAAAACAAGGGGCCTGCGTCCGGTAAGGCGGCGGCTTAGAATTGACCTGCCTGTTCCAGGCGGTGTCCGAAGAAGGCTGCCGAGAAGATCT
>LFTM01000069.1 GCA_001513505.1 Clostridiales bacterium DTU092
CGGTTGGCGATTGCGATAAGCAAACTTTGTAATTGTAAACAAACTCGTGTGTAATGAAACAACTTGTTACCTCTTGGAGAATTGTGGAGCTCTTCGTGCACCTTTCAAACCGTACTTCTTTCTTTCCTTCATTCTTGGATCCCGTGTTAAGAAGCCTGCTTTTTTAAGTACTGGCCGAAGGTTTTCATCAGCCTTCAACAACGCCCTGGCTATACCATGACGAATAGCACCGGCCTGCCCGCTGTACCCTCCACCTTTAACATTTGCGACCACATCAAACTTACCCAATGTCTCGGTAAGTTCCAGGGGCTGTCTCACCGTAACTTTTAATGTCTCCAAGCCGAAATAGTCATCCATATCTCTTCCATTGATTATAACTCTTCCTTCACCAGGAATAAGCCTTACCCTGGCAACGGACGTCTTTCTTCTTCCAGTTCCGTAATACTGTACCTGTGCCAAAATATACCCCTCCTTTCCTGGTCCTCGTTACAGCTCAAGCCGTTCCGGCTTTTGAGCTTCATGTTTATGAGTGGGTCCAGCATAAACGCGCAGTTTTTTCAGCATCTTGCGCCCAAGGCTGTTTTTAGGCAGCATGCCTTTCACTGCTTTATATATAACAAAATCAGGCTTCTTGGCCATAAGCTGTCTGTAAGGCGTCTCTTTCAGACCACCGGGATAATGTGAATGCCGCCGGTACATCTTCTGATCCAACTTTTTACCTGTTAGCAGTACCTTTTCGGCATTAACTACTATCACAAAATCTCCCGTATCCACATGGGGAGTATATATAGGTTTATGCTTTCCTCTTAATATTTTAGCAACTTCTGACGCTAACCTCCCAAGAGGTTTGCCACTTGCATCCACAACATACCATTTCCTTGTAACTGTTTGAGGCTTAGCTACATAAGTCTTCATGGTCTTTCCTCCCGTTTTCCTCAGATATTATCATGCCAGCGGCTTTCATATAACATAAAAAAACGCTGTTTTTTCATAAATCAGCTTATACTTCAGTTCCGTTCCGTAGATCCGGGGCTAGTGGATCTTACAAAGCTAAAGTATATTGTAACGTAAGCATTGCAGCATGTCAAGAGAGATTTTCAGTTATTTCACAGGTTGTTTTTGTTCAATTAAGGGAGGATTTTTTCTTATATGTATAACTCTTAAATCCCCGAATGCAAAAAACAGGGCCAAGAGTTCATCCTGACCCTTACCATCAAAACATATTCTCCTGACAGAGTTACATTGGCATTGGCCTGCCCAGATGGTCGACAAAGAAATGTTCCTCATCCAGATCGATTTCCCGGTTCACAATCCTCATAATACCTTCAGCAGACTCCTCGGGACTAAGAGGGGCAGATGCTCCCCCCATATCCGTCCTCATCCATCCCGGATGCACCGCATAAGCTTTTATACCGTTATCCTTCAAACCATTCCTGATCTGAGCTGTAAAGAAGTTCAAAGCGGCTTTAGATATCGCATAGGGATAGTCCCCTCCATAAGCGTTTGCAAAACTCCCGGCTTCTGAGGAAATATTTATTATAACCCCGTTGTCACTTTTCCTTAACAGAGGCAGAAAATGTTTTACAACCATCATGGGACCCATCAGATTTATGCGTAAAACCTGCTCAAATTCCTGGAAATCAACTTCTTCTATCTTTCTTTCCCTTCCCTTTATGATCCCTGCATTGTTTATTAATACATCAAGATAAGCCTCTTGTTCACTTACCTTATAAAAAGCATCGCGGACTGACTGCTCATCTCCTACATCCATCCCGATTATATATATCTGACTGGCATATCTGTCTTTCATAGCCTGCAGTTGGGAAGAGACGGAGTCAATATTGCGGACCCCTGCAAATACCGTGTGTCCGGCAGCTGCAGCCATATCCACCAGAACTCTGCCTAAACCCCTGTTTGCACCTGTAATCAATATATTCATACTATTGACTCCCTCTTTTATATTATTCATCAAAATTTTCCAGCAGCTCTATCAATACCTTTAACTGTCTGGAAGTATCAATATATGCATACCTTCCGCCTTCATAGTCGCCCTTCTGAATTAACGGCATGTCATTCTGTTCTAATGCCTTGATCTTTCCGTCCGTATCTTTTATTACAAAGGCAATATGATGTACTCCCTCACCATGTTTATCCAGAAACTCTCTCCATGTGCTTGGGTTTTCATCCGGTTCAATCAATTCTAACTGCACCGAACCCATGTCAAAAAAGGCAAGCTTTGCTCTGGCTTCACTGGGTTTTCCGTAAAGCTCCGTTTTAGCCTTGTCATATCCGGCTGTCCAGAACCAGTCTGGTTTTTCAACCCCAAGAAAGTCAGCGTAAGCCTGTGATACGGCATCAATATCCCGGACAATAATCCCGATTTGTGTTATAACCCTGGTACCTAATAAACCTTTTTCACTCATGTTTAACCTCCTCACCATTTATCACAATATCATTAACCCCTTTATAACCCTGTAAGGTACATGAGGGGCTATTAATTTCATAATATTATAATGTTATTACAGTGTCAAGAAGATACAGGTAACTCCCTAATAGTACACCTCTTCCAGACACAGGCCGTGGGGCGGGGCAGTGGGACCCGCATTGGCTCGTTCTCCGGACTCCAATATATATTTCATACCGGACGGAGTCATTTTATGCCTTCCAATTTCAATAAATGTACCCACAAGTATACGAACCATGTTGTATAAAAACCCGTTACCCTTTATATTAAAATACAGGCAATCCGGTGATTGCAACTCCCATGAAGCTTCATATACAGTACGAACCGTGCTTTTCTGGCTTCCTCCGCTGCTTTGAAAGGCTTTAAAGTCATGAGTCCCTATAATGTACCTTACAGCTGCTTTCATTGCATCAACATCAAGCCTGTCGGGTATATGATAATAATAATTCCTGCCTATCGCAGGAGCCTGAGCCCGCATAAATATGGAATATTTGTATCGTTTGGCCACAGCACTGTATCTTGCATGAAAATCTCCCGGAACTTCCCCGGAATCCAGTACGCGTATGTCTGATGGAATTAAAGTGTTTAAAGCATAGCTGAACCTGTCAGGAGGAATTGCAGAGGCGGTAAAAAAATTAGCCACCTGTCCTCTGGCGTGTACTCCGCTGTCAGTCCGGCCGGAACCTATAACAGTGACATTTTCACCGGTAAGCTTAAACAAAGCTTCCTCGAGCACCTGCTGTACTGAAAGAGCATTTGTCTGCCTCTGCCAGCCGCTATAGTTAGTACCGTCGTACTCAATCAGTAATTTGATATTTTTCATACCCTGGATACACTCCATACTCCCTCTTCCATACTTGCCAAATTGTTCAACCGCAATATCATAAATAACTGTTCAGCAAAATACCAAGCACCAGCAGCAAGGTTACAGCCAGTGCTGCATAATCCCGGGCAGCTGTTTTCAAGGTTTTCATCCGGGTCCGGTTTTCTCCTCCGCGGTAACACCGGGATTCCATAGCCATTGCAAGTTCATCAGCCCGTCTGAAGGCGCTAATAAACAATGGCACTAAAAGAGGTACCAGGGCCTTTGCCCGCTGAAACAGGTTACCGCTTTCAAAATCGGCGCCTCTGGCCATTTGTGCCTTCATGATCTTATCAGTTTCTTCAAGCAGAGTAGGTATAAACCTCAATGCAATAGTCATCATCATAGCCAGCTCATGGACCGGAAAACGAATGACCTTAAGTGGCTTCAGCAAATGTTCTATTCCATCAGTTAATGCTATGGGTGATGTAGTCAAAGTCAAAAGAGAAGTACCGGCTACAAGAAAAATCAGACGCAGACCCATAAAAATTCCCTGCAACAATCCTTCCTGGGTTAAAGTAAGAAACCAAAACTTGAAAATTATATTTTCTCCCGAGGTAAAGAAAATATTTATAAAGAAAGTTAAAAGGATTATAAATAACAGAGGCTTCAAACCTCTAAGCATATATCTGACCGGCACACCTGAAAGAAAAACGGCCAATGACATATATGCCAGGATCATTGCATAACCGATAAAACTCTTTACAAAAAATATAATGACAATGAAGATCAATGTAATTATTATTTTGATCCTGGGATCCAACCTGTGAATGGATGATTCTCCGGGGAAAAACTGTCCTATTGTAATATCTTTAAGCATTCTTTCTCCCCCTTATCTTTTCTAAAATAGCAGCAGCCGCCTGTTCCACAGTATAAATATTTTCCGGCACATCCATTCCCCGTTCCCTTAATCCCCTGATAACATGAGTTATCTGAGGAATGCCCAGTCCCATGGCATGAAGTTCGTCAACATGGGAAAAAACTTCTTCAGGTGTTCCCATCAAAGCTATGCGACTGTTATTCATTACTATAATCCGATCAACCAGTTTGGCTATATCCTCCATACTGTGAGAAACCAGGATGATGGTCAGGCCCCGTTCCCTGTGCAGGTCCTTTATCTGCCCCAGAATCTCATCCCTTCCTCTGGGATCCAAACCGGCAGTTGGCTCATCCAGTATAAGTACTTTGGGTTTCATAGCCAGAACACCTGCAATAGCAACCCTTCTTCTCTGGCCACCGCTTATTTCGAAGGGTGATCGGTCCTTTAAGGATTCATAGTCCAGGCCAACCAGATCCATGGCCTCTCTTACGCGCTTTTCCACTTCGTCATCGGGAAGATTTAAATTCTTAGGCCCAAAAGCAATATCAAGATACACCGTCTCTTCAAACAGCTGATGTTCGGGATACTGAAATACCAAACCTACATGCTGTCTCAACCATTTGGTGGATTTTGATTTTTCAGTAATATCGATACCATCCACAATAATTCTGCCTTTTGTAGGCTTTAAAAGGCCGTTAAGATGCTGTACCAAAGTAGATTTTCCGGAACCGGTATGTCCGATTAGTCCTACAAATTCTCCATCCTGTATTTCAAAGCTGACGTCGTCCAGTGCAACTGCTTCAAAAGGGCTGCCCTTCATATAAACATGTGTCAGGTTCTCAACTATAATCGGCATATATAATCCACCATCTCTTCCACTTTAAGTATGTTCAGAGGCACATCCACTCCCTCAGCCCTAAGCAGATACGCCAGCTCAGTCACCTGCGGTACATCCAGACCTATCGATTTTAAAGTCTCCACCTGGGAAAATACGTCTTCCGGTGTACCCTGCAATACTATTTTACCCTGCTCCATTACAATTACTTTGTCCGCATCAACAGCCTCCTCCATATAATGGGTTATATGCACAACTGTAATCCCTTCATCCCTGTTAAGATGCTTTATAGTCTCTATTACTTCCCTTCTCCCTGATGGATCCAGCATAGCTGTAGGTTCGTCCAGCACAATTACCTCGGGTCTCATGGCAATAATTCCGGCTATAGCAATCCTTTGTTTCTGCCCGCCTGATAAATAATGGGGTGCAGAACCGGCATATTTCTCCATACCTACAGTCCTTAGAGATTCGTTCACCCTTTTCCGGATTTCCTCAGGAGGCAGACCAAGATTTTCGGGGCCGAAAGCGACATCCTCCTCCACAATTGTTGCGACTATCTGATTGTCCGGGTTTTGAAACACCATACCCGCTGTTTGGCGGATTTCCCAAAGCATGTCCGGATCCCTGGTGTCCATTCCTTTTATCCACACAATGCCTTTACCGGGCTTTAACAATGCATTCAAATGCTTTGCCAGTGTGGATTTTCCCGAACCATTATGACCGATGATTACAACAAACTCTCCTTTTTTAATATCCAGTGTTACCCCGTTTAGTGCCGCTACCTCTTCACCTTCATAGCTTAAGTAATCAAATTGAACATTATCTACCTGTATTATAAACTCCATAGCAATCTCCTTCATTGCCCTTACTTGTGAGCTCTTTCACTATATAATACCACAACGGTTATTGAATAGGAATAATCCATAAAAAAATTATGGATTAAGCTTATCACTTAATCCAATTAAGAATTTCATTCAACCAGTTCCAGCAAGACTTCTTCAGCACCGTCTCCTCTTCTGGGTCCAAGTTTAACGATTCTGGTATACCCGCCTACACAATTCTTTTCCTCGTTCCTGGCTCTGTATTTAGGACCATAATCATTGAATAATTTTTCAATTAAAGGATGTTTTATCTCACGGTTACGCTCCTTATATTCGCTCTTTGTCTCCTCTCTTGTCTTGGGTTCACGAAGATCGTACAGATACGACATCATCTTTCTTCTGGCATTTAACTTTGAAGGAGCATCGTTGGTTACTTCTATAGTAATTGTCTGACCCTTTTCGTTATTAACATCTTTCTTTACTTTTATAGATTTATCATACTCGTTTACAGCCAGTGTTATAAGCTTTTCAGCAATACGTCTTACTTCCTTGGCCCTTGCTTCAGTTGTAACAATCTTGCCATGCCATAAAAGCGCGGAGACCTGATTGCGAAGCAGCGCCCGCCTTTGATCGCCAGGTCTGCCCAGCTTTCTGCGTCTAGCCATAATATCCCCTCCTGTTACAATAAACTTTCATATTTGATCAGTCTTCGCCTTTTTTCAAGCTCAGTCCGAGAGCAGCAAGCTTTTGCTGTACCTCTTCCAGAGATTTTTTACCCAGGTTTCTTACCTTCATCATATCTTCAGGGGTTCTTTGGATCAGTTCGTCAACTGTATTTATACCTGCTCGTTTCAGACAGTTATACGAACGTACGGAAAGATCCAGTTCTTCAATGGTCATTTCAAGCACTTTCTCTTTCTTGTCTTCTTCTTTTTCAACCATTATCTCTACGTCATTCACATGATCCGTTAAGTCGATAAACAGCATCAAGTGCTCACTCAAAATTTTGGCAGCCAAACTTGTTGCCTCATCAGGCTTTAGTGACCCGTTTGTCCAAACCTCAAGAGTAAGCTTATCGTAATCCGTAACCTGTCCCACACGGGTATCCTCTACATTGAAATTCACTTTCCGTATAGGAGTAAATATGGAATCAACAGGAATAATTCCTATTGGTTGACCCGGCTGTTTGTTTCTTTCGGCCGGAACATAACCCCTGCCCTTTTCCACATTTATTTCCATATACAATTTTGCATCCTCGTTTAACGTTGCAATATGCAGATCAGGGTTCAATATCTCTATATCTGCATCCGGGATAATATCCCCGGCAGTTATTTCACCAGGTCCCTGAGCATTAATGGTCATTACTCTGGGTTTATCCCCATCCATTTTAATGCACAGTTCTTTGAGATTGAGTATTATTTCCACAAGATCCTCTTTTACTCCGGGTATAACTGAAAATTCATGAAGAACACCGTCTACTTTTATTGATGTAACGGCTGCTCCTGGTAAAGAGGATAAGAGTACCCTCCTTAATGAATTACCCAATGTGATGCCAAATCCTCTTTCCAGAGGTTCTATCACAAATTTTCCATACCGGTTGTCTTCACTAATCTCAACAATCTCAATTTTAGGCTTTTCAATTTCGATCATTCAGACTAACCCTCCTCATAATATTATTGAACACACATCTATTACGAGGGTAACATACATATACTATATTGTATTACCTGGAATATAGCTCAACAATTAAATGTTCCTGTATCGGTACATCGATCTCTTCACGAGTTGGGAATGCAGTTACCGTACCTTCCAGCTTATCATAATCAACCTGCAGCCATGGAACTACCGTACCCGCAGGACCTTCTTCCCTCAGAGCCTTAAAATAATCCATTTTTGAGGCACTCTTTTCCGCAACAGCTATTGTTTCACCAATATTAACCAGGTATGAGGGAATGTTAACCCTTTTCCCGTTTACGGTAAAATGCCCGTGGGTAACCAATTGGCGTGCCTGAGCCCTTGATTTGGCAAAACCCATACGATACACCACATTGTCCAATCTTCTCTCCAGTAAAATCAAAAGATTTTCACCGGTAACCCCTCTCATGCGCTCAGCCATCTCGAAATATCTTTCAAATTGCCGCTCCAGTACACCATACAATCTTCTGGCCTTTTGTTTTTCTCTCAGCTGAAGACCATACTCAGAAAGCTTTCTTCTGTTTCTTCCATGCTGTGCGGGGGCATACTGTCTTCGAGTAATAGCGCATTTATCTGAATAACAGCGATCACCTTTTAAATACAGTTTTATACCCTCTCTTCGGCAAAGTCGACATACCGAACCTGTATATCTCGCCATTAGATATTTACACCTCCAAATATTTGAATAATTTATACCCTTCTGCGTTTAGGTGGCCTGCATCCGTTGTGAGGTATTGGAGTAACATCCTTTATAAGGCTTACTTCCAAGCCGGCAGCCTGTAATGAACGGATAGCGGCTTCACGTCCTGCACCGGGTCCCTTTACATAAACCTCAACTGACTTTAAACCGTGTTCCATAGCGGCTTTTGCTGCTGTCTCAGCCGCCATCTGAGCTGCAAAAGGAGTACTCTTCCTTGAACCTCTGAATCCGAGCGCACCGGCACTGGACCAGGATATTGCATTACCGTTAACATCAGTTATAGTTACAATAGTATTGTTAAAAGTAGAGCGAATATGTGCAGCACCACGCTCAATATTCTTTTTTTCACGACGCTTCCTTGATCGCCGAACTTGTCTTGCCATTCATGTCCCTCCCAATTTCTTCTTTTTGATACCTACACCCCGTCTGGGTCCTTTTCGAGTTCTTGCATTTTGTTTTGTACTTTGTCCGCGAACCGGCAGACCCCGTCTGTGACGGATTCCACGATAACATCCAATCTCCATCAAACGCTTGATGTTTAAGGCAACTTCCCTTCGTAAATCACCTTCAACTGTAACATTTCTATCAATATATTCCCTTAATTTAGAAACTTCAGCTTCGGTTAAATCCCTTACCCGTGTATCCGGGTTAATGCCTGTTGCAGCTAAAATTTCATTTGCCTTTGCTCGCCCTATACCGTAGATGTAAGTTAAACCAATTTCTACTCGTTTTTCACGAGGAAGATCAACACCGGCAATACGTGCCATTTTCACACCTCCATGCTTTATATTCCCATTATTCCAACTTTTCTCAATTTCCAAACAATTAGTTTATCCTTGTTTTTGCTTGTGTCTGGGATTTTCGCAAATAACCATTATTTTCCCTTTTCTCTTTATTATTTTACATTTTTCGCATATAACCTTAACTGACGGCCGTACCTTCATACAGTATCCCTCCTTGTCATTTAACGCGCCAAGTTATCCGGCCACGAGTCAAATCGTAAGGCGACAGCTCTACTGTTACTTTATCTCCGGGTAAAATCCGGATATAATTCATACGAAGTTTTCCAGAAATATGCGCCAATATTTTGTGCCCATTTTCCAGTTCTACTTGGAACATAGCATTGGGCAGCGCCTCAACCNNAAACCACAGTACCCTCAACCTCAATTACATCTTCCCTGGCCAACAGTTCACCCTCCTATTCGTATCCCAACGTTTCCAGGTTTTTTCGTATCTCGGCATCAAAAATTTGTATGCCGTTTATTATTTTATCTCTCAAATTATATATCACATCCGGTTTAGGTTCCAGATGTTTTATCTTTTTCTTCTTTGGTTTATCAATTCGTCTGGTCCTTCCATTAGCAATCAATACATACTCATGATCAATCCGTCCTACTATTACAAAAAACTTACCTTTGTCTCTCCCTGCTTTGGCTCTCACAACTCTTCCTATCTGGAATTCACCGTTATTACCCATGGTACACACCTACTCTTCCTCAGTAGTTAAAATGATAGGGTCTCCGTCGGTAATGGCTATAGTATGCTCGAAGTGAGCCGACAAACTGCCATCCTGCGTAACAACGGTCCACCCATCATCCAATATGACAACCTGGTCGGTGCCCTCATTTATCATCGGTTCAATTGCCAGAGTCATGCCCGGCCGTAGCCGGACACCTTTTCCAGGGGGACCGTAATTGGGTATTTGAGGTTCCTCGTGCATATTCTGGCCAATTCCATGCCCGACAAAAGCCTTAACCACCGAATAGCCGTTCTCTTCTACATAAGCTCCGATTGCATGAGATATATCTGAGAGACGGTACCCCGGTCTGGCATATTTCAGTCCGGCATAAAATGCCTCCTCTGAGACTTCTATAAGACGTTTAGCGTTAGGCTTCACATCTCCAACGGGATAGGTTTTAGCCGCATCTCCGTGATACCCGTTGTATATGGCGCCTATATCAACGCTGACAATATCACCGTTCCGAAGAGGAATAGGTCCGGGAATACCATGGATAACCTGTTCATTTATTGAAGTACATATGCTTGCCGGAAAACCATTATATCCTTTAAATGAAGGGATAGCATTATGACTATGGATATATTCCTCAACCAGCCTATCCAGCTCCATGGTAGTTATTCCAACCCTTATACTCCTGGCAACCAGTGCATGGGCTCCGGCGACTATCCTTCCAGCAATCTTCATTATCTCCAGTTCGGCTTTTGATTTTAGTATTATCATTGTACACAACCCTTATTTCAGGAATCCCCTGTAGTGCCTCATAAGCATCTGGGCTTCCAGTTGTTTAACTGATTCAAGGGCTACACCTACAACGATTAATACAGCCGTTCCACCGAAATACATTGGTATCCCTGATGCACCCGATGCCGCTATGGGAACAATGGCTACTGCTGCAAGGAACAGAGCCCCCACAAGAGTCATACGGTTTGAAATACGCATAAGATATTCTGCAGTGGGTCTCCCCGGCCTGATTCCCTGTACAAATCCACCATACTGCTTTAGATTATTTGCAACCTCAATCGGGTTAAATGTAATCTGTGTATAGAAGAAGGTAAAGAATATAATAAATAGAGCATATAATACCCCGTAAAGAAAACCCCTCTGATCAAAGTATCTGTCTACCCATGTATAGAATCCGCTCCCAG
>LFTM01000290.1 GCA_001513505.1 Clostridiales bacterium DTU092
AAGTCGTTTATATCCTTCACATAGGAATCATCTATCTCAGAGATATGAACCATACCCGTACTGCCATCGGGCAGCAGTATAAAGGCACCGAACTTTGTAATGCCCGATACCGTTCCTTCCACTATTTGTCCTACTTCGACAGACATAAAAGAATATTTTCCTCCTCTTTTAGTTCTTTTTTTCAATAAATTTAATTTCTCCTTTTTTTACCCATCCAAAACGCTCACGAGCAACTTTTTCCACATACTCAGGGGACTTGGTATACTCAATCTGACGTTCAAGATCGGCATTTAACTCTTCAACCTGCTCAATTTGCTGCTGCAGTTGCTCCATTTTAGCATGCTGCTCCCGAATTCTCAACTCCTGCTGTACATAGGTAACCAGGAAATACCCGAGAATCAGCATAACAATCATCAATTTTACTCTTGTTTTCAGAACATACCTGCGTCTTGCCATAGTATCACCCTCTATATGTGTGTACCCATCTGTATGTGATATACCCTGCTCTGTGCTTAATACATTCGACGCAGAAAATTAAATTCCTCTTTTAGTTTTGATTTTGTGCAAAAAATTATTAATTTTATGAAAGGGTAATGAGATTATTTCATATATTTTCCTTATTACTATACTCACTCCCCTGTATAATATGTCCAACAACTTTAAAATCCATTGGCTTATGGTGAGGAGATACAGGCTCCATCCAATCGCCAGTCCAATAAAGTTGTACAACCTTATCTCCCCATTGTTGGCAAAAAAAAGTACCACAAAAACTATAATTGCTGCTATCAGCCAGAATAATAAATCGAGAGCTCCGACGATCCAGCGCCTGGGTTTAAATATCCGGCGGATCATTCTGTTCAGATCGTATATTAAGCCGAGGACCATACCCGTATATACAGTTGATAAAAAAACGTACGCCTGGTTGGCTGTAGACATCAGCATCGGTTGACACCCTTATCTGAACAATCTGCCAAACAATCCCGAACCTTTTCCACCAATTCCATCGCTGTCACTATACTGAAGAGCAATGATTTCCCCTTCCACTATAAGCTGGCCTTCTTCCAGATTCAGCTTGTTTATGTGAAGATCCTGCCCATGAAGCGTAATATATCCATAATCAGTTACAAGCACTACCCCTGCCTCGTCAAAGCTATCCACGTCGATTACGCCCGTTATGGTAACCTTTTCCCGGTTCTCCATAAGCACGCTGTGGCTCCTGCTTCTGACTCCCTTTTTATCATCAATATCCCTGATCATCCATACCCCTCCATATAAAATGCCTAATTGATTATATGATCCGAAGATGGCATGTATGCATAGAAAAAAACCCGGCGTGTATGCCGGGTTTCACTTTTCAAGGCCACATCTTAACTATTTCAACATTTTTAAAATAATGGTGAATAATATCTTTTGCCTTTTTACCCTGTTTTGCCATACTGTATGCTCCCCATTGTGACATACCCACACCGTGCCCGTAGCCCCTGCCTTTGAATACCACCTTATCACCCTCAAGCCTTACCTCATCCAGCAGGGTAGATTTCATCTCGGTACTTCCGAGAGCTATACGAAGCTCAGGCGCGGGAATTGATACAGAGTCCAGCTTTATATCAAGTGCCCGTCCTGAAGGACCCCGTTCACCTATTGAAATATCCGAAAAATCCTCTACAGGTTTTCCTGCCTTCCGGGCAGCTTCCAACACCTGATCTTTTGAAAATACAGCCGTCCAGTTCATCTCATCAGGGGGGATCATTGAAGAGTCGTCTGGGGAATCCACCACTTGAATATAAGGCGGGTTCCCGTCTTTATAGTTCAGACCTTCCACAGCAGTTGCAGTTTTTCCTCCCGCATTGGAATGAAACCAGGCATTTACATACTTCCCCTCATAAATCATCACCTGTCCCCTGGTTTCATTCACCGCCTGCTTTATACGATCATTCACCGCCTCCATATTCCAGGCCTGGGCTTCTTCAATATCCGTTGAAATATGGGCATTGCCATATTTGGATTTGCCTTTTTCCTCCACAAACTTCAGCACAAAAGTCCTGGCAATAATTGCCTGAGCCTTTAAAGCCTCCATGGGCCAGTCGTTCTTTATCTCGCCCCCGACCACTCCGGCAACATACTCTTCGAATGCCATCTCCTGAACTCTGCCCTCATCCTTGATATACACCCTCAATCTCGGTTCCTGTCCGGTTTTAGCCCCAAGGGCCTGAGGAATAGGCGGCTTTTTCTGCTGCTGGGGAGCGGGTTCCGCCGGTTCCCGATCCGGCGGTTCAGTCCTTTTTGCCCGGGTACAGGCGGGGGCAAAAAGCATCAACACACATAAAGCGATTATCAAAACCCTGAATTTTATACTGTTCATCTGTATACCTCCCGATCTATGCTGTGTTAGTGTTTAACACTTTATAACCTGATTTCCGAGTCAATTATATTGTTTGCATTAAACCGGAAGGCAATACATAACAGCTATAATTCACGGTACATATCGGTTGCTTCGCCCTTTAAAACATGCTCCTTTACCGATAAAACCTCATAACGTCGGACATTTTCTCCAAAACGGATCTCAATAATGTCACCCGGCTTAACGTCCGTGCCGGGCTTTGCCACCTTATCATTTACCAGTACTCTTCCCTGGCTGCATGCCTCATTGGCGACAGTTCGCCTTTTAATTATTCTGGATACCTTCAAAAATTTATCTATCCGCATGTCTTTATCTCCTCCAAATTAGCACAAACTCTCAAAAACAGTATATCAATTACTTCGGCAGCTTTTCAATTATTAATGGTGATTTTTCCAAAAATCCATCAGAATTTATAAGATCAGATATTTATATATAGAGCAAAATTAAGATGTTCATACCATAATACCGTTTTTAAAATTAGTGCTGCATTTAGTATTGCAATTTTAAGCTTAAAAATATAAAAACCGGGTAAACCCGGTTTTTACGGTTGTATTACTAACCTCCGCCCACCTCGCTAAAGGTGAGCTCCCTCTTTATTAAAAGAAAGATTAAGTAAATTTGAGGATTACTCCTCGGTCTCCGTGCATGAAATCCCTCTCCACGGCTTACTTTCGGGCCAAATAAGGCCTGCTTGGTTAAGCCGCTTCCGCTCCACCCATAAACCGCCCCCACCTATAGAGGTGGCAA
>LFTM01000011.1 GCA_001513505.1 Clostridiales bacterium DTU092
CCAAATATTTTTAATTCAATGGCTGGTGGAAGAATCTGGAGTTCACTGTTTTTCATCTTTATGACATTCGCAGCGTATTCTACGGTTATAGCTGTGTTTGAAAACATCATGTCCTTTGCGATGGATTTGTGGGGCTGGAGCCGAAAAAAGGCAGCTGTTATAAATATAATTTTAATTATTGTACTTTCCATGCCGTGCGTGTTAGGCTTTAATGTTCTCAAACATATTCAACCTTTAGGAGAAGGCAGTGGAATACTGGATCTGGAGGATTTTATACTCAGCTATAATCTGTTGCCCCTGGGTTCGCTTATATATTTACTGTTCTGTGTTTCCCGCTATGGATGGGGATTTGACAATTACATTGAAGAGGTTAATACAGGTAAGGGCATAAAGATGCCTCGCGGATTGAGGGGATACTTAACCTGGGTTTTACCTGCTGTTATCATTATCGTACTTATCCAGGGATATATCAATTTTTTCAGTAAATAAATCAGTGGATAAAAATATTTTCAATATTCACTTATAAAAATATGTTCGAAGATTTTGGGCTGTTGTCAAAGATAGATTGTCAGCAGCCTAAATTTTGTTTGCAGTTAAAAGCTTATTATTAACATAAAGTACTGGTTGTATTTAATCTGTTTTTTAAATATGATAGAGGAGAAAAGTTCAACTGAGTTGTTTGTTTTTTTGCACTGCTTATTAAGAAGGAGGTAGACAAATGTCAAAAACACACATTCAGGTAGACGGTGAGAGGTTTCTCATCAATGGCAAGTTGACCTATTCTGAAATTGAAGGCAGCAATCCCAATACACATGGTCTTTTGATGAATGCACGTTTCATACAGGGTATATTTGATGATAAGGCCAATCCTGAACGATTCGCAAGGTTTGGAAAAGAAGTCTTTGACCCCGAAGAGAATACGGATGCTTTGATAGCGGCGCTTCCGGAGTGGTATTCCTATGGGCTGAGGGCATTTACGGTTGGACTTCAGGGAGGTGGCCCCGTATTCACAGTTGATGATCTGACTACAATTCACAATACTCCATTTAGTGAGGATGGAAAATCTTTTGATCAGGCTTATGAAGGACGATTGGAGAGGCTCATCAGGGCTGCTGATGAAATAGGTATGATAGTTATAGTAAGTTTCCTTTACCAGGGTCAGGCTCATCGCTTAAAAGACGGGCGGGCGGTAAGAAATGCCGTTAAAACAGCCTGTGCAGTACTCAGAAACATTAACCGTTCCAATGTTATAATTGAGGTTGCCAATGAACATGATATAGGAAACTTCAAACTACATCCAATTGTACATTCAGCAGAGGGAGCTGCATATCTGGTTGAACTTGCGCGGGAACAGTCCGGCGGCATACCTGTCGGTTGCAGCGGTGGAGGAGGTCATACAAACAGGGAATTANNCTGATGCAAGCGATGTTATTCTGATACATGGTAACGGTTGTACAAGACAGGAGTTCTATAAAATGATTAAGCGGATACGTGCCTGGGGAATGAATAAACCAATTGTATGTAACGAGGACTCTCCGTGTATCGGACAGTTGGAAGTTGCTTACAGGAATTATGCATCGTGGGGATATTATAATAATCTGACAAAACAGGAACCTCCTGCAGACTGGAGGGTTACACCCGGAGAGGATTCATTCTTTGCTAGGAGAATGGCTGAAGGGATAGGTATAAAGCTTCCCCCCATACCATTTGAAGAGCAGTATTATCTCCAAGGTTTTGAACCTGAAATGACCGTTGATAAAAAAAGATGGATTAGATTGGCCAGTCTGTATCCGGAGAGTATCAATTACGTAGAATTTTATAAAAACGGAAAGCTTGTCGATATTGCCTATGATGAGCCGTTTATGGTGAACAGCGAGACTACCTGGATACAATCACCGTGTTATATCAGTCATGAGGATAAGGAATGGAAGGCAGTTGTGCATCTGCGAAACGGTGAGATTATTGAGAAAACGGTCACATTGGGCTAATCTTTTTTTCCGGCTCAGAAGGTTGGACAACTTCATTAAATGGTGATATACTTAATCGGGTTAATCATATATCTTCAGTATAATTAGCATTGCCTTATATAAAGCTGTTAATTATGCTATCTGGTTTTGGACAAACAATTGATAAAGCTACAAAAATAGCAATCGAACTATAAGGTTAGGGGTAATGTATATGTCAAGAATTAAAAACTTTTTTTCTCCAAAAGATATGACCGAGGGCGCACCATGGAAACGAATTGTNNGAGTTTTCCATTCCACTATTAATAGGTAATATTGCTCAACAGTTTTATAACACTGCTGATTCAATTATTGTTGGCAGATATGTCGGTGATAACGCACTTGCTGCTGTAGGCAGTGCTGGTCCGGTATTAAATATCTTGCTGGTGCTTTTTGTAGGCGTTGCAACAGGGGCAGGTATAATGGTTTCCCAGTATTTTGGAGCTAAGGACCGGGAAAGGTTATCACGTACTATTGGAGTTTGTATAACTCTTACTGCGATGGTATCACTGGTAATTATGGTGGTAGGGCCTCTTATTACCCGTCCCCTGCTGACTTTTCTAAACACGCCTGATTCAATCATTGATTGGTGTACAAATTATCTTAATATTCTTTTTGTTGGCAGCATAGGATTTTCATACTACAATATTTTGTCGGGTATACTGCGCGGATTGGGCGATTCAATATCGGCACTTTTATTCCTTATTGTTTCTACCATACTTAATATAATATTGGATATCTGGTTTGTTGCGGGATTTAAAATGGGTGTTCCGGGTGTTGCACTGGCAACAGTAATCGCACAAACAATATCGAGTATCCTCTGTGCCATTAAACTGTTAAAGATGAATGATGTTTTTGATTTTAGTTTGGAAATGCTAAAACCGGTGAAGGAGTATGTTGTGAAGATTTTTAAGTTAGGTTTGCCTTCCGGTTTGACGCATGCTATTTTTTCCATTGCAATGGTTACCGTACAATCGCTGACTAACACATTTGGTGAAATGGTTATTGCATGTAACGTTATTGTTATGCGTGTGGATGGTTTTGCTATGATGCCCAATTTTAGCTTCGGTGTTGCCATGACAACCTATGCCGGACAGAACGTAGGCGCTAAAAAGATTGACAGAGTAGTGCAGGGAACACGGGATGGTTTAAAAATGGCGGTTGGTGTTTCAGCCACCATAACAGTTATTTTGTTAATCTTTGGTAAGTATCTGATGAGTATTTTTACCAGCACGGCTGAGTTGGTTGATCTAAGCATGCGTATGATGCGTATTCTTGCAGCAGGCTATATTGCAATGGCGGTAACACAGGTACTATCGGGAGTAATGCGGGGTGCCGGAGATACCGTGACTCCTATGTGGATATCACTTATCACTACAATTGTACTACGG
>LFTM01000272.1 GCA_001513505.1 Clostridiales bacterium DTU092
CCGCCAATATCCCACTATCACCTTGCGGGGTATGCGTAAACGGGCTGCAATAAACCCGTGTTCCCTATCACCATGTGCCGATTGATTAAGGTTCATGAAATCCATATCGATTTCTTCATTGGGTATTTGCCGATTGTACTGGGTAGCCAGATGTAAATACGGTTTTTGCAGGTTTTTTAGTCCCTCAATCCACATTTTACTGGGGCTGAAGGTGTGCATCCAGGCAATTATCCCGGCACAATTGTCGTTATAATTAGCTTCTTTTACCACATTGCTGATTTCCTCCGGTGTTTTAGCCGTAACCTTGTAAACAACCTTACATGGAAGATTTCCTTTCGCATTGAGTTGGTCTGCCATCTCTGCAGCTCTGGCCGCTACGATTTCCAGTACTTCGGGACCGTATAGAAACTGGCTGCCCACAACAAACCAGAATTCATAATCTTTCATTGCCATTTGGTTTTCCTCCTTTATCTGATATGTATAACCGCGGCTCTTTCGGCTTCCAGACCTGCCTTAAATCTTTTTATATATTCGTTGAAACCTTGTACATCCTTGATATCGGGTTCAATCCGATCTATAGCCATTCCTGCGAAAACTTTATTGGACAGATAGCTTTCCAGAGTTTCTCCATCGTCTTTGTTTACCATATATGCTGCAAGCAGGGCCATACCCCACGGACCGCCTTCACCGGCCGTCTCCATCACACTGACAGGCGTATTCAAAGCACCTGCCATGAGCTTTTGTCCAACACCTTTGGCCTTAAAGAAGCCGCCATGTCCCATCATCGAGTCAATTTGCACCTGTTCCCTCTCTAGCAGTATGTCCATTCCCAGTCTCTATGTTGCAATAGCAGCATACAGATGTGCACGGGCGAAATTGGCAAAGGTAAATTTTGCATCAGGCAAACGTACAAACATTGGACGTCCCTCTTCAAGCCCGACATTATGCTCGCCGGATAAATAGTTATAGGCAACTAAACCGCCGCAGTCAGCGTCCCCATCAAGAGCCTTATAAAACAGTGCGTCCAATGCCTGATAAAAGGTGCATGGCTGACCTAACGCTTCGGCAAAGCCGCACAGCATTCTGGCCCACTCATCAATATCCGAGGTGCAGTTGTTGCAGTGTACCATGGCAACCGGTTTGCCGCTTGGCGTGGTAACCATATCTACTTCTTCATACACACGGGACAATGTTTTTTCCAGCACAATCATGGCAAAGATTGATGTACCGGCAGACACGTTTCCGGTTCTGACTGCTACACTGTTAGTAGCAACCATTCCTGTACCGGCATCACCTTCCGGAGGCGCCATAGGAATACCTGCACGAAGTTTACCGGTGGGATCAAGCTTTTTGGCACCTTCAGGTGTCAGCTCTCCGGCTTTTTCGCCGGCAGTCAATACTTTTGGAAGAATATTACGCAGTTTCCAAGGATACTTTTTCGGTGCGATTAATTCATCAAACTGCTCAATCATGCTGCTGTTATAATCATTTTTATTGCTGTCAATAGGAAATACACCAGATGCATCACCCACGCCCAGCACTTTTTCGCCCGACAGCTGCCAATGCACATATCCGGCTAAAGTGGTAATAAAATCAATATCTGCTACGTGGGGTTCCTCATTTAGAATAGCCTGATAAAGATGTGCTATACACCATCGCTGGGGAATGTTAAAATCAAACAAGCTGGTTAACTCCGAAGCGGCTTTTTCAGTTATGGTATTGCGCCATGTGCGATATGGAACCAATAACGATCCGTTCTTATCAAAGGGAAGGTATCCATGCATCATAGCGGAAAACCCAAGAGCTTTCAGATTGGTTATTTCTACATCATATTTTTCTGCCACCTCAAGACACAGCTCACGATAGCTGTCCTGAATGCCTGTCCAGACATCCTCCAATCGATAGGTCCATATCCCGTTTTCATAGAGGTTTTGCCAGGTATGACTGCCGGAAGCAATCGGATTGTGGTTGTCATCAATCAGTACAGCTTTAATGCGTGTGGATCCTAACTCAATACCCAACACCGCTTGACCGTCAGCTATTAACTTTCTAATTCTTTCTCGACTCACCAGAAAATCACTCCTTTGAATTTATTACTTAACAGAATATCACATAAATATAAGATGTAAATGTAAGAAAGGTAAAAATTTATTAACTGAAAAAACACTTGTAATTCAATTGTACTGTATTTTGTTTATAACCTCAATAGCGTTGTTAATAATTGTATTATCCCAGCCGGTTGCTTCTCATTTTCTCACAAAATATTCGGCCATATAAACAAATATTATAGATAAATCCAAAATTATACTTTATAATCGTGGTGAAGTTGTTAATTATGGATGACAGATCCGGATTTTATTATGGTTGAGAAAAACCGTATTATCGGATTTATCTCGCTTCGTGTGAATGATTAATTCAAAGCCCTGGTTAATCCTATTGTTTGACTACGGCGGCATATCCAGAGATTTATCCCCGAAGAAGGAGGAGAGTTTATTGTGGTAATACCACATTTGCATTTTAACGGCAACTGCAAAGAAGCCATTTCATTTTACGAAAAAGCGTTTAATGTGAAAGCTGACATTATCATTTTTGATGGCGATTATATTCCCAATGAACGAAAAAATAATAACAAAATAGCCCATGCTGTGATGCACATACACGGCCAAAAGGTTTTTCTTAATGACCGATTTGGCAAGAAAGACACCTCAACCGATATTGCGATTCATCTTATTGTCACGTTCAATAGTAAAGATGATTTGCTTTCTTGTTATGACAAAATGAAAGAAGACAGTATTACTGTCGATCTTTTGGAAACTCTGCCGTATAGTCCTCTTGCAGTTCAATTTATTGATAAATTCGGTGTACAATGGGGATTTATGGTTGATGAAGGTGCGGAGGGTTAACTATACCCGATGAGAGTTATGAGAAATTCCTTTGGCTTATAGAGAAGATGAGGAATGAATTAAACTTTTGTTGATGATGGAGATTATAGGGACCTGACCAGGCTGATATAGGTGATGAAGAAATAGGGTGATATAATATGATTTCTCAGTTGCTAAAAAAAAATAATTAAAAATACGCTTAACACCTCTAATTTTAGTATTGAAGAACTTCGTGGCGGATTTTCCAAACAGGTATATAAAATCACAACACAGGCTGACAACTTTATTCTCTATATATGGCAACGTCCACATGACAATAAACTGACTGAAAATCAAACCCGGGGAATAGAATACTTGTTTCCGGATGGTTTTACATATTACACACATAACAGCAAACTGCTAACCGATTTAGGAATCCGGGTTCCTCATATACTTACAGCCGGGTATCATGCTGATGGCGATTTTGATTACGCAATTGTCGAGTACTTTAAAGGTCAAAATATGTACGAATATATGAATAGTGTAGGAAATACAGGTGCTGTTGTCGATAAAATCATGGAAGTAATGGGCAGGATGGCAGCTAAAAAGCGGTCATTTTATGGACCTCCAGTGAAAAATAAACCCATTGATATTTCCCCGGGGCAACTGGTATATGATTTTACTGCTGAAGAACTAAATATTGCTTCAAAACTTGACAAGGATATTGCTGACATACAGCCAAATATACTGCACCTGATGCAGCAAAAAATGAATGAAATTACTGAAACGAAAAACCAGGAATACAGCCTGATACATGGAGAACTTACGCCGGATCACGTCTATATTCTTGAAAATGGTGAAGTTGGACTTATTGATGTTGATGGTGTCAAATATTTCGATGTTGAGTTCGACTGGGCGCTTATTAACTTGACATATGGCAATATGATGCCTATACCGAAGTCTATAAATACCGAAAAATTTGAGTTTTATAAGTTATGCTGGAAAATCGAATATGTTTCGGTAGCAACTGATTATCTCATAAATGTAGACGGTAATCATAACTGGTTTAGAAATTCACGTGAGAAAAATTTGCGTGATTTAAAATTGATGATGTTCTGATATCAGATCATTACACTGGCGAAGTCTTGCTTAACTTGTAATACTTATGATATGCTAAAAGAAATAAATTGCCCGGTTTATGTTATAGGTGGATGTAAAGACAAAGGGGCTAAGGTGTTTGCCATTGGATAAAGAGTTTGCTTGCTGTTTTTGCAGCTTTCTGAGAAAGGAGCATAGCGAAAGTTTAAGATATAGGTCGCATGTTAAGAGTTTAAGCAGACAAGAAATCAAGAGAAATAAAATTCTTCCAGAAGTGGATGATAACAATTGGAAAGAAATATGATAATTATTAAAATAATGTAAAGGTAAAGGAGGATTATGGTGAAAGCAAACGAAACAATTCAAACACAACTTGCACATCGAACCATTCGGGAGTTTAAGGACCAGGCGATACCTAATGATGTTTTTGAACTACTAATGGAAGTTGCAAGGCAAACAGCATCATCTACCGGTATGCAAGCCTGTTCCATTATACGTGTTACAGACCAGGAAATGAAGGACAAAATCGCAGAGGTTTGCAATCAGGAGTATGTGGCAAGAGCTCCTGAACTGCTAATTTTCATTGTAGATCAATACAGGAATTATCAAATCGCAAAAGAAAAGAATTATGTTGCAGAACACGCAAGTGATATGGACCGGTTTTTTGCTGCATTCACCGATGCATGTATCATGGCTCAGAATGTAGTAACAGCCGCTGAATCTATGGGGTTGGGAACCGTTTATTTAGGAAGCATCCTCAATGATTCGGAGAAAATTTGTGAACTTCTCAAACTGCCTGAATTAACCTTCCCGGTTATAGGTCTTGGTATAGGATATCCTAATCAAAATCCTCAGCTTAAACCCAGAATGGATATGAGGCTCAGGGTTTTTGAAAATACATATAGATCTTTTGAGAGTTATCTTGATGAAATCAAAGAATATGATAAGGAAATGCGTACTTACTACGACCTTAGAGACCCCGACAGACCGCTTGATAGTTTCAGCAATCAGGTGGTTGTCAGATTTAAACAATATAATCCTAAGCGCCAGGAAATACTGAATGCTGTTCGCAAACAAGGTTTTGATCTCAAGGTAAAATAGATCAAACAGAAATCACCTTTTTAATAAAATGCTCACTTTAATGTGGGCATTTTTTATTTATAGAAATTGTTGAATAATGAAGTTCAAAAATTAAAAAAATATTTTTCTTACTAAATATAAGTATATTTTACCTATCCGCAAAACCAGCTAGTTAATAAAATACTAATATCAGATTGAGGAAAAACGGAAATTGGGCAGAATTAAGTGTTTTCACTGAAGACAATAATTTTATTGATTATTGAGTTTTAAAAAAGTAAGGGGGTTAAAAAATGAACGAACAAGTACAAGAAAAAATCGGCACTTTTGAACAGGCGGNNAGATATCGATAGCAACAAGACAATGGCAGGCCTTGCTTACCTGATTTTCTTCCTGCCGCTCATAGTTTGTCCCCAGTCAAAATATGCGAAGTTTCACGCTAATCAGTCGTTGATACTGCTCATTTTTGCGATTATGGGCAATATCATCTTAGGGATCATCCCAATCATCGGATGGATATTATTGCCTGTTTTTGCACTCCTTGTTTTTATCTTAGCCATAATGGGTTTGGTCAACGGTTTTAGTGGCAAAGCCAAAAGGCTGCCCCTCATCGGGAAATTTGACATTTTGAAATAGCTTTGAAAGTTATCAGCATTACAAGTGATTAAGAACACAAAAGCCCTGCAGGTGTGGAATATATACATATAATATTTATAGAATTATATAAAAAGCCGGTGTATAATCGCCGGCTGATTTGTTTTTTGGTATTATTTACTCTCAAATGCTTTTTTTAGGGAAATATATGTTATATTAAAGATATATGTTGATATATATTATAACATACATAATTTTGTCGGTTGCTGAATGAGTTAACCGCAGAAGTTATAAAACCGTGGAGAGGAGTATAGTATTATGAAACGCTTTTCCATGAATATGAGTATCAAGTGGCGAATTACTGTTTTATACCTTATTATTGTGCTGATACTTACAAGTGTTCTTACGGTGGTACTATACAATCTGACATCATCATTGCTGATGAATGAAGCGATTGACAGCGCATATAATGCAGCAGTGGAAGCCAGCAAATTAATAGATGTGGATGAATTTGTAAAACTTAGGACCATGGAAGATGAAGCTACTGATTCATATATCTCAATGAGAGAAGCCCTTGTAAAAGTTCGTGAGATAAGTGGTGCAAAATACGTTTATACTATGAGAAAAACTGATGAAGGGGATTTTATGTATGTGGTTAGATGGTTCTTCCGATGAAGATTTTTCACACATTGGCGAAACTGAAGAATCTGCGCCGGAATATGAACAGGCATGGAACGGTGAACCCTTTAAAGAAAGCATGGTTTTTCATGATGAAAAATGGGGAGCTCTTATCAGTACATATCATCCAATAAAGGATAAGACCGGGACGGTTGTAGGTATTATAGGAATTGATTACAGTGTTGGAACGGTAATGGAGGGCCTTGTAAGGTTCAGAAATATATGTTTTGCCATAATGGCCATAGTTGCCGTGATAATTGTGGTAAGCGGATTATTGTTGTCTGACAGTATTTCGAAACCGATAAAAAGAGCTGCTAACTATTCAAAACAACTGGCAGATTTAAACCTTGGAATAGAGGTTTCTGAAAAAGAACTAAGACGAAAGGATGAACTTGGGGAACTGGCGCAATCGTTAAACAGCATTAGAGAAAACTTTCTAAGTATTATCACTAAAATAAGGGATTCGGCTGAACAGCTGGCAGCCACCTCACAGGAAATGACTGCATCATCAGAGGAATCATCAAATGCTATAGATGAGATAGCCAGAGCGGTTGAGGAAATTGCCAAAGGTGCGTCAGAACAAGCCCTTGATACAGAAACAGGTGTTTCAAAAGCGGTATCATTGGGTAATACTATCGATAAAGATGCTGAACAGGCCAATTATATTAACAATGCTATTCATAATGTTATAGAATTTGTACAGGACGGACTAGCTGAAATTGAAAATCTGACTAAAATCACTGAAGAGAGCAATATAGCAAACGATACTATTTCCGATGTCATCATGAAAACAAACGATAGCGCTCAAAAGATAAGCGAAGCCAGCAATCTTATTGCTTCTATCGCAGAGCAAACAAATCTTTTGGCTTTAAATGCTGCAATAGAGGCTGCCAGAGCAGGAGAATCCGGGAGGGGCTTCGCGGTTGTGGCGGATGAGATAAGGAAACTGGCGGAACAGTCAAAGAATTCCATAGTAACAATCGAGCAAATAGTTGAAGAACTGCAGATAAATTCACAAAATGCGGTAAACGCTGTGGAAAGGGTAACCCAAATCACAAAAGAACAGACTGAAAGCGTTATAAAGAGTGAGGAAAGATATAGAATGATTGATGAGGCGATGAAAGCTTCTCAACAAGCAATTATCGAATTGAATACATTAGGACAGGAAATGGTTGAAATGAAAAATGCCATATTAACTACAATGGAGAACCTGTCTGCAATTGCACAAGAGAATTCTGCGTCTACTGAAGAAGTGACTTCCTTGGCTGAGCAACAAGCCACAGCCATAAAAGAACTCTCGGGTGTCAGCGAGAGTTTGGCACAGCTCGCCCAGGATTTGCAAAATACAATCTCAGAGTTCCATATGTAAAAAAGCCAAATCATCATACTAAAGAAGCAGTTAATAATTGTCGATATTAGTTCAAAGAGCAGCAGCTGCACAATTATAAAAATCCATTCTGAAAGAAAGTAATTAAGAAAATATTTAAGAAAGGAATGTGGGTATTATGCTTTGGAAAGACCAGTATAAACTTGGCGTTCCATTGATAGATGCGCAGCATAAAGAACTATTTGGCCGTGTCGAAGCGTTTTTGCAGGTGTTGCGGTCGGAGGATTCTTGGGAGAATAAAATCCCGAAGATAAATGAGACGCTTGAGTTTATGAAAAGGTACGTTGTAGAGCATTTCCATGATGAAGAAGAATACCAGTTAAGCATCAATTATCCCGGATATGAATTTCATAAACGGATACATGACGGTATGGTTGATTATGTGCAAGACGTTTCCAGGCAATTCGAACAATCTACTGATAACGAGCATTTGATGCAACAGTTGGGAGGCAGGTTGCTGGCATGGTTGATTAACCATGTAGCCGCTGAAGATCAGCGGATAGCGGATTATGCTAAAAAGGAAGGGATGAGCGGAAATGATGAATAATATTTACAAAGCATTTGTTGATGCAACACAAAATGTGTTTAATTTGATGCTTAACATTTCAGAGATTTCCGATCATCCGGCTGGGGATTTCAAAAATGATGACGAGATTGATATCGCTGTCAGCATAGCAGGTGACCTCCATGGAGATGTTATTTACCGTTTCCCAGTATCAACCTCTCTTAACATGGTGGAAATCATGAGCGGAATGCAGTTTGAGGAAGTTGACACCTTTGTCACCTCTGCCATATCGGAGATTGCAAATATCATAAGCGGTAATGTTCTTACTGCACTTTCAAATAACGATATGCAGTGCAACATATCAACGCCGGTGTTATACAATCCTGATGAAGCTCAGGATGAAGATAAGAATTATGAACTGCAAACCAACCGCTGCATTAGCACAACAATTGGTGAGATATGTTTAGAAATAAGATTGAACCGGACCTATTGACAGGTGTCAGGAGATGATGAACCCGTGTAGAAGAGAGCATAGGGCCACGATAAAGTGGCTCTTTTCTTTTGGGTTCAGAAACCATTTATTAAAAGAAAAGCCGGGCGTTTATAGAGCCCGGCATATACAGGTTTGTTGCTCAAAAGTCCTGATTAAATAGCGTTTCTTTCAACTGTTTCAGTTTTGATGTGCGTCTTTTCAGTCAACCCTTCCGCAACCTCATATAATCTGCTGTTTGTAAGAATTACGCTATTAATAAACTCTTCATAGGGTTTCTGGCATACATCAATGCAGCCAATCTGGCAGTTTTCGCCGTCATACCTTCCCAATGCCGGCTGATCATTCATAATAAAGTAGTGGGCGCCTACACAGTGGTTTGCTGATGCTGCATTTTCCATGTAATATCTGAAGGCTATGGCTCTGTCTTCCTGGCTGTTAACGGCCACAAGTCCGTTTGTCATAATACCGCGGTCCAGTGCTCCGAAATGAAATTCACCTATCATTACGGGCATTCCGGTGGCCTTTCCAACCCTCTCCAGCTCGCTGTACGGATCCAATCTGTAGCAGTTAATTGAGAATACATCAAAATGCTGGCAGCCGGAATACAGAAGTTCACTTGATATATAAGCATACCTCATACCAAGATTCAGATGGTACGGGTCAACCTTTTTAACCGCTTCACTAGGTATTTTTACATAACGTTCTATCATAATTCTTGAAAAGTCTGTCAGATCTTCCTCTGCAGCAGCTGAAAGGCTAGTTGCCTTTCTGATGGGTTTTTTCAGGTCGTCAAAGGAATCAAAGTCTGTGTTCCAGCTTGAGTTTAAGTTGTTAATATCTCCACCGTAACGCTCGGACAGGAACATGATGAGAGCGTCTTTGGAGGCAAGCTCACACTCGTTTTCCAGAACTTCTTCCGCTATATTCAATCCGTCAACAAATCCCCATATAGGTTCATTTCTCAGGAAGTATCCAATCATGTATCTGTCTCCTTCAAATGCTTTGAGCTGTTCAGCAAATACTGCTGAATTCCGTGTGTATTCATCGCTGAACACATCGGGAAAATCTCTGAAAACCTTTTTTTGGGTTGTGGGGAAGTTTTTCAGGGGCCATACATAGGGAAGCTTTGCATATCTTATGAAATCGAGGGAAGACCAATTGCCTATGGTGTTAAATCCCCATTCCAGCAGTCTGCGCTTTGTTATTTTTGCCCAGTTGTTCCACCATTCACTGCCGAAAGTCCTGATCAGATTTGCAACTCCGAAATTAAAAAAATCATATCCTTCATATATTTCTCCAATCTTCCATGCCTCACTGTATGTGCCTTCCTTATCCGGAAGCCAGGCAAACAACTTTTGGATGTCTTCAACATAACCGGCCTCACCAGGTCTGACACAATCAAGTCCGGAACTGAAAAAGGCATTTCCGTTGGGATCCACCAGCCACCATCTGCGTCCGTCATGCTCTGTTCTAAAGTACCCGGTTGCTTCAAACTTTTTGTTTTTCCATCCACCATAGCGACTCCAGTCATCATTAAAAAAGCCTTTAGGAATAGGTTTTTTTGCTTCTTCAGTGAGATATGCAGTCATCTCTTCCACGCTATGGGTTTTGCCTGGCCAATCAGAATAAGCAGGTTGTCCAAGCTCATCAACAAGTATTTTATCGGGAAGCGGGTATTCCGGTTCCACATCGGTAAGGTATACATTGGAGAGTCTGAGTTTCTGATCGCTTGGCCATTTGAATATACCGATACCGAACCTGTTTATTTCATCGACGCGGACCTTGTTACCTTTTACGACGGTTTTCAGTTTGCCGGGTGTTCTCTTTAGAAACATTTCCTGTGAGTTGAGAGCTTCAAGGGGGAATGATAGTCTGGTCTTTAATCCCGGCACGATACCCATAGTGACTTTCATATCGGGCTTGTCACTATCGTTCATGTATGTCCAAAACTCAAGGGAAATGCCCATAGCCCAACTTTCCAGATTGACAACATCGAGAACGATGTATCGGGCTTTTTTCCAGTCGGTTCCTCCCGCTTTACCTTTTTGACCTGACAGCATAATCCGACCGCCTTCTTTTTCAGATTTGATCAAAATATTGTGCTCATCGGTATATTCAATACTGCAGTTTGAATGTGTGAACTCAGCCAAATTAAACAGGTGTTTCAATTCATAAACCCCCTTATTAATAATTTTGCTATAACACCTATATAATACCATATTATAGGCTGGAATATAGGCTAAACCAATTGAATATATTCAAATTTTCATTGAATTTAACTTTTATAAGTTTTTTTCATTGACAAATTTGATATTATCATCATAATATATAAGTATATTATAAAATACTTATATATGTCTTATTTGTGGTGTTTTATATTTTCCAGATAGCAAAATTATTCAAGGTAAAGGGGAGAATAGTATGAAAAAAGCAGTAGTAAATCAAAAAGAATGTGTAGCCTGTGGGGTTTGCGTAAAAACCTGTCCGCGTAAAGCTATAACCATATTTCATGGAATTTACGCAGATGTCAACGAAGATTTATGTATTGGATGCAGAAAATGTGAGAAAGCATGTCCTGCTTCGGTGATTCAAGTTGTGGAAAAGGAGGTTGCATCATGAAAAAATGGAACGATTATTTATGGATATTCTCTGCGGTATATATGATTTCAGGTTTTTTTAATATTCTGTTTGCCTGGATAGGACTTATCTGTTTCATTACTCCGTTATTGCTTTCGATAATAGGTAAGGGTAAAATATATTGCAACAGCTATTGTGGAAGGGGCCAGTTATTTGAATTATTGGGAAGCAGGTTGAAACTTTCTTCAAATCGCAGCATCCCTGCTTTTATAAGAAGTAAATGGTTTCGTTATGGGTTTTTAGCATTCTTTATGACCATGTTTGCAACAATGCTGTTTTCTACTTATTTAGTTTTTAACGGAACTAATGATTTAAAAGAAGTGGTTACTCTTTTATGGACGATTAAACTCCCATGGAACTGGACGAATACCAGTACAGTATCACCTTGGGTTGCACAGTTCGCTTTCGGATTTTACAGTGTTATGCTTACGTCCACGATTTTGGGGCTGATAACAATGTTTATCTTTAAACCCCGTTCATGGTGTGTCTATTGTCCCATGGGAACAATGACTCAGGCTATAAGCATACTTAAGTACAGAAAGAAGGGGATATAATTGGAACAGCATGCGAAAGAGGTGGCTGATCTGTTAAAGGTTTTGGCAAATCAGCATAGATTATTGATTTTATGCTATTTGATCGAAAGGCCGATGAATGTCAGTGAAATACACGAAAAAATACCTGCTATATCTCAATCGGCCTTGTCTCAACATTTAGCCCTGCTAAAGGCTCACGGTATTTTAGATTCTAATAAATACGGTCTTCAGAATGTTTATCATATAAATGATGACAGGATTAAAAAGGTTATACAAACATTAAAAGAAAACTATTGCCAACCCGATGTATTATAAAAGGGTTGTGGAGACGGGACGGATATGGTAAAATATTCGAAATATTGATATATATGATACATGCCTTAGGCTAAATTATCTACAAATGTGTGTATGGATTCAGATGGTTACGCGGTTAGGGTGAAAAAGTGAATATGCGGGGAAGGTATGTACTTTAAATTGTTTATATTATCTTGTTTGATGAGAGGATGGTATAACAATGAAATTTAAGTTGTATACGGATGTGCATGAGTTTTACTATGATACCTATGATTTGTTAATGCGTCATGAGTCGCAGAATATGATCCTCCTTGGTAATATCATAATCGGACATGAAGGGAAGGATAAAACGGATTGGCGTGATCCCGCAAAATGGCTTATGGCAACCGTTTCGAATGAAAAGGGTATACAGCTTACTGCATTAATGACACCGCCGCATAATATCACTCTTTATGCAACGGACAATATAATTGATCCGGAAGCTATAAACTGTCTGATAGATGGTCTGGAAGGCTATGATATTCCAGGTGTGTTAACCGAAAAAAACTTAGCGGAGTATTTTGCCAGGGAATATACAGCCAGAAAGGGATTAACCTATAAAGTAACCATGGATCAGCGCATATATGAGCTTACAGAGGTAAACCCGGAAGTTAAACAGTTTGGCAAGGTTCGTTTGCTGGACGAAAGAGATATGTATTTTTTCCCGTATTGGGCAGAGGCATTTTATGCAGCAAGCAGTTATGGAAAAACAGAAATGAATATTCCGCAAGATGGAGAAGCATATCTCTACCGATTGTCAACAAGAAAGCTCTACGTTTTAGAAGTTGATGGGATACCTGTGTCTATGGCGGGGTATACGAGGGAATTGCAAACTGCTATCGGTGTAGCATTTGTATATACTCCTCCATATTTCCGGGGAAGGGGTTATGCTACCTCATGTGTAGCCCAAATCAGTCAAATGGCATTGGATAAAGGGTATACCAGGTGTGTATTATACACGGATTTGCTGAATCCAACCTCCAATAGTATTTATCAGAAAATAGGGTATAAGCCTGTTTGTGATTCGCTAATGTTGAAATTTGAATAATTGATATTGAACTATTACCGAATATTGAGGAATTGCTATGGACTTAAGAACAGTAAGTTTAATGCTGGCAGTCGGATCATTTTTATTTGGCTTATTATTGGTAATATTTAAGTATCATAAGAAAAGCCCACAGGAAGTTCCTTACTGGATAACAGCAAAAATGCTGCAGGGTGGCGGTTCCCTTATGCTTTACCATAGGACAGCCACCTTTGATAGTTTTACATTACTGGCAAACGTTATTCTATTATTGAGCTGTGCCTATGAAGCATGGGCTATCCGGATTTTATCCGGGCAACGTGTAAATCGTCAGCTGCCCATTCTGACGTCTGCTGGAATTATACTGTTATGTTTGATAATATTGACCATTTTAAAGAGTACAATGATCATTATGGTCATGTAATGGGAGATGAATGTTTGCGAAAAGTTGGTCAGGCTTCGGCAAGCTGTATTAACCAAGGCGTTGATTTGGCAGCTCGTTATGGAGGGGAGGAGTTTGCCTGTATACTGCCTGATACGGACATTCATTCTGCAGTAAAAATAGCGGAAAGCATTCAGCAAAGGATTCAGGAGCTAAAGATTGTTCACGAAGCATCTCCTGTTTTGGAGTTTGTAACTGCAAGCTTTGGGGTGACTACAGTTCAATATTCACCAGAAATATCTCCATCGGATATTATAGCCATGGCGGATAAGCTGCTATATAAAGCGAAAGTTTCCGGCCGCAACAGAATAGAATACGCTGAATTCAAGGCAGATAAAGAAGCAAGCTAGTAGAGTATTACAAGCTTGTGCTTCTATTTCGTAAGAACAACGCAAATAGTTTCTCCCGAATCTGAATACTCCTTACCAGCTACATCGCCATAAAATTCAATGGATTTGAAACCTATGGGCTCTATTTCAGAAACAAGCGATTCCCTGGTAAAAAAGTGATTCCATATATTGTAACAAT